>SYDV01000344.1 GCA_005801395.1 Planctomycetia bacterium
CTTCCTGCGCTTCCTGTAAGTCAGGATGATTTAATGGCACGATTGCGTGGGCAACGAACCAGCAACCAAACCCTGTCACGCGAACAACGAATGCTGGCTTCAGCACAAGAATTTCTCCATGGACGACTACAAGCACAGATACAACAAAAATGGGGTCATTTGCTATCAAAGGTAACTGAACATCGACTCATTATTGAGTGTCGTGTCAACGATCGCGGTTCTTTAATTCATGCTCGCCTCGTAAATAGTAGCGGTTCACTCACTTTAGATCGCCTAATCGATGAATGGTTAATCGGCGGTAAACTGAGCTTACCACCCATTACCCCGAACATAACCTACCCCTTCCTTATCGTCATTCAAAAGTAAAACGACACTGCCACATGGACACCAGCTTCCTTAATTGGTCACTCAAATTGTATCGCACTTCCACCTTGGAAGTGCGAGCCAGTTGGTTAATGGGCGTTTGGGTGTTATTTGATGCGGTTGGATTTGCTCATCGAGGTCTTTGGTTCCTATTGCCATTTGCCCTATTCGTTCCCGTTTTGTCGATGTATTTCCATGCCATGGCACATGTGGTGATGGCGCGTTTAGTCGGCGGAAGCGCCGACCGCACCACTTTGTCGATGATTAACGATCACACCGACATGCAGATACCCCTATTGCCCGGAAAACAGCTGGCCGTTGGTGCGGCGGGACCACTAATCAGTTTAATATTGTGCCTCACGGCTTTTGCCCTGCGCCAACTTGCGACTTTGCCGCAATCATTCACGTGGCATTTAACTGAATACATCATGTACACCAATTTATTCATCACGGCAGTTAATTTATTGGCCTGTGCATTTTGTGATGGCGCAAGAATTTGGCGTGCCATTTTATGGCCGTTATTTGGCCTTAGTCGGGGTATTCGCTGGACGGTAATCCTAAGCTTCGTCTGCTCTGGACTGATTATCACCTATGGTGTCTTTACCGTTAATTTCCTCTTATTTTTCGTCGGTCTCATGTGTTTGATTACGACCGTATCCGAACATCGCTCCGTAAAACTAGGCTTCGATCCGATTTTCAACATCGAATTCGATACCATCAATGAATCGCGTAGCCAATCCTGGTTTGGCCGCTGGCAACAACGCCGCCGCATACGCGCCCTTGAACGTCGCTCTCAAGAAGTCAGCGACGAACAAGAGATCGTCGACAAACTCTTAGAAAAGGTGAGCGTCCAGGGCTTACCATCACTCACCGAACAAGAACGCACGACGCTCAACCGTATTTCTAAAAAACAGAAGCAACGCGAGAAGACGGAAATTTAATCTTCGCTGACTTTCCCTTTTTGAATTACTTTCACCGGACGACGGACGCCACGTCGATCTGATAAATCAGCTGGAATAATAACAATAGTACCAGCCATCATGTCATGCCACCCACGTTTTTGCTTATCAAAAGCGACCCAAATAATGCCAAGCCCCAGAACTAAACCCGAAGGAAAATAACCAATATAGCGAAGGATATACCTACCAACGGATGGCTTCTTAAGTGTTTCAGCATCGACGATACGAGCGTTAAAAATCATCTTTCCTGGAGTCGACTGTTTAAATTGCCAAAACAATATGACCACGATGACACCTAATAACGAAGAAATTACGCTGTAAGTTAAATCGGCGGTTTCTGGATTGCTCATAACAGCAGGCAAAGCAAAAGAATACGGCAGAAAAGCTATCGCTAACGGAACGTTATCAATTATTGATGCCAAAACTCGTTTCCAAAATCCCAAATAACGAAAACCTGCTTTTTCTGATTGATCCATTGGCGAATTTTGGTCAACGCCGTGGTCAGGAGCAGCGAATGGATTGGGCTGTTGGTTCATGAAATTTCCTTTGGGAAATGAAAGAGGGATAAGGAAGGAAGAATAGACTTCATAAGAGGTGACGAGCTTTAATCTCTAAATATCGACTCACAATACCTGAGGTGAGTTGATTTGGTTGCACATCAATAACCAAGCAACCATGACGTTTTAATCGATCAATTAACTCTTGTCGCCAACCAATGATCGCAGCGGCAGCTCCCGCACTCCATAAACGGTCTGGATCCTCTTCTAAGTGTGGCTGTAACTCCGTTTTATCTGGTAATAAGTCATGCAAATCGCGGTCTTGCAATAAAATAGCCAGGGGTAAATGCCGTCCAACCAATCGTCGTAAATGCCGTTCAATATGATCAGCATTCACACCATCGAGCACGTGCGTTAAAACTACCACTAAACTGCGTTTTCGTTCATGCGCAGCGAGGTGCATAAAGGCTTCTTCATGACGACTTTCAACCCGTTCAGCATGTAAATCATGAAGCGCGTGAACTAAGCGCTGCATCTGTCGTGGCCCACCAGCCGAAGGTACGTAGCGTTTAATGCCATCAGCATAGGCAATTAATCCAACGCGGTCACCCTGATGAATTGCGACATAAGCCAACATGAGCGCCGCATCAATGGCATGGTCAAGTAAATTTAAACCGCCTTGTCGTGACACCATCATCCGACCAGCATCGATGAGCAAAACTAATCCCTGCGCTTGACTGGTGCGGTAATCTCGAACCGTTAAGTGATCGCGACGTGCGGTGGCTTTCCAATCCATGCGATTTAATGCATCGTTATTATGATAATCACGCAAACGCTCAAATTCGGTATCACCACCAACTCGCTGAACCCGACGCACACCAATTAAATTTAAGCGGTCTGTCCGAGCCAATAAGGCGTAATTAGCCAGTTGTTTCAAATCAGGATGAACACGAATTGGCAATTCATTACCAACTAATACCTGTCGTCGCCAGAGCTTCATCGGTGACAGCAGAGAAACATGAAGGCCGCCAAAACGAAATCCGCCACGTTCATTCGCGGTAACTTTTATTTTCGTTTCGCTGCGGGCACGCGGAGTTAAATCGAGAATTAAAGCCATTGGCCTATCGGTCACGGGAGCCACTATTCCATCACCAGCAACGTAAGTAAAAGATCTTGGAATATCTAAGGCGAATTCCACCGTGCGCGCACGCTTTCCAAGGTAATCGATCAGGATGGTAACCATTTCCGGGCGACCACGAGACCAGATCTTCGGCGCTTCAATGGTGACACGTAGAGTGCGATGACGATTCCAAACTCGACTCGCATCAATAAAGGCAATAGCGCAAATAACGGCATCCAGCGCTAATAACGCAGGCCAAAAAGAACTATCGACGGCTAACCCAAACGACAGCAAAGCCGGAATGAGCACCATCAAAACCAATGGACGTGTAGGAAACAGAATGCCTCCGTTCAACCGCGGGTGCCGCGAGGAACTTCAACACTCTTAATTAATTCTTTGAGCACTCCATCAACGTGTTTGCCTTCAACTTCCGCTTCTGGACTTAAAATCACTCGATGACGCAAGGCCGCGAGCGCCACTTCAGCAATATCATCAGGCGTGACATAACTACGACCGTAGGTAAGTGCTGCCGCGCGACCGGCAGCCAACATGGCAATACCTGCACGGGGACTCGCACCCATAAATAACCCAGGATATCCACGCGTCCGACGAACGATGCTGGTAATGTAAACAACGATACTGTGATCAACGATCAGACGACTTGCAATCTGCTGTAAGCCAATGACGTCTTCCGTATTCAAAACGGTTTTCACTTCCTCACTCAAAATTCGCTCCGGCGAACTGCCTGATAAATGCAGACCTAAAATACGTTGTTCATCAGCTTCCCCTGGATAACTCATTTCTAATTTAAAAAGGAAGCGATCTAGCTGAGCTTCCGGCAAAGCATAAGTGCCTTCGTTTTCAATCGGGTTTTGCGTCGCCATCACCAAAAATGGCGGCGATAACGCATGATGTCGACCGTCTAACGTGACCTGGCGTTCTTGCATGACCTCTAATAAAGCCGCATGAGTTTTAGCTGGCGCGCGATTAATTTCATCCGCCAGTAAAAACTGCGTGAAAATGGGTCCGCGATGGAACACAAATTTACGCTCAGCTAAATCAAAGACATGACTACCGGTAATATCAGCCGGCATTAAGTCTGGCGTGAATTGAATACGATTGGTGTTTAGTCCCAAAATTTTACCGACCGCTTTAACTAAAAGTGTTTTGCCCAGACCTGGGACACTTTCGACCAAGACATGTCCACCAGCCAGCACGGCACGTAGACGAAATTAGCGCCAGAAGGGAGAACTGAAAAATTAAGGGTACACAATTTTTCTATAAAATTTAATTTCGTATGGATAACTTTTTGACAAGTATTTTTAAAATACAAATC
>SYDV01000345.1 GCA_005801395.1 Planctomycetia bacterium
CCGGCACTCACCATGTACCTTGAGCGACTACAACCCTGGACACGCCCAGGAGATACCGATACAGGATTCACCACAGAAAAGACGATGCCTGCCCAGGGCACACAGACACCGGAGAACAGATCATGAATCAGTGGTATTATTATGATGGCGAACATAACATTGGCCCATTTTCGCTGCAGGATATCAAAGTCGCCGCTCGGCGCGGATTAATTGCAGAGCAAACATGGATTGCATCGACCGGCGGACCTTACCAGCGTGCGGCAACGGTGCGAGATCTAGCCGGATTATTGTCGCCAGGTGGTGAAACCTCCCCAGAGGCACCAACCCCACCCTGGACGGTTGAGAAGGCAACCACCGTGCGCGTGGTGAAAAATGCTGATCCGACGAAACAGCGTTTCATGATTGGTGGCGTTATTGGTGGCGTGCTGTTGTTAGCGATCATATGGATGTCCAGTGGCCCAACACCATCTGCGCCCATTACCATACCAACATTGGACGTGGCGCCGTCGGTGACGGTCGTGTCGCCAGATGGGATTGCAACGCCGCCACCCATTAAAACGATTTTACCCTCCGGTGGTGCAGCAACATCTGATTATCACACGCTGTTCGTCACCCAGTCAGGTGTCTCCATTCCTATCCCGGACGATCGCTGGATCGCAGCTGGTATGCCGCTCCCGAGTGGCTTCGCGTATGAAACCTGGATTCCCACCGGGAAGGGTAAGCCAGGGCCGTCATGGGATCCAGTGGATAGCCGTAAAGCGGTCATTGCGATACAGGGTGAAGATTATGACCGGTATAACGCATCAACGACGGCCTACCCAGATATTGCCACGCTCTTCGCCCATGCCGTTGCGAAGTGGGGCGTTCCAGATTATATCTCCATGGTACACATCCCCAGTATAACTCCAGATAGTAAAAACACGGCACGAGTATTGGTTGCCTTTCTGTGGGAACAGTTTTCACATAATCATACAACGGTTCCCATAGTGGAAATGAATATCGGTAAGGCGAATACCATTATTAGTGTCAACATTGGTCATCGCACCCTCTCAAATGAGCGATTTACATCTGAGAAATCAAATGATCCAAGTGGGATAAGCGTGTTTTCACGAATTGATTTCCGAAAACGGGTGAACGTTAGTCTGCCGTAACTGTACCGCCACCGAAAGCACAAGCCGAAGGACGGACCAGCACTAAATGCGGCTTATGGGTGTAGACGGGCTCGCTGGCTTCCGCTGACCATAAATACATTTGGCCTTTGGTGAGTTCGGCCATCTGATGTGGTTCCATGTGGGCAAACGGCGTCAGGACGTGCTGAATGCGCTCAAGCCATTGACGTGAATTAAAGCCGTGAATGCCGACGATATCTGAGAGTTGCAAAAATAACGTTGGAAACGTACCGGGATCCTGAGATGCGAAAACCAGTGATACGGCGCGGTGACGCCGAGTGCGAGCAGCGCACTCGATGACCTCTAATAATTCCCGAGATTGTGGCGTTTCGCGAATATAACCATGCGCCTCATCAAAGAAAAAGGTCTTGGTCATGGGGCGAGTAATCCCATTGACGTTAATAGTTGCCTCACTCAGCACCTGCATGATGACGACCATTAACGCAAAGGCATCTTCTTCAAAGAGGGTTTCATCACGTAAATCAACGATGATGACGCGCCCTGGTCGCATATATTGTAAAATGCCCGGTGCCTGCGCATCGATAAAGCCGCGCGCCATTTGAATGCGTAATTGTGCTTCGCGAATTTCGAATTCTGACATGCCGGATTTTTGAATCTCGCTCTCAATGGCATCAAGCGACAACTCTCTGAGTGGCTGTCCATTTTTCTTTCGCTGTTCATTGTCGAGTTTTATTTGACGAATGATCATGTTCATGACGCGAACGAGCAGTGAGGTGCCGGTAGCCCCCATCATCATCCGCACATGCGAGGCGGTGCATTCTTGTAACGACATGAATAAGGGCTGGACCTGAACGTGATCGGCTTCGTATTCAGCTCGTCGTTCTTCCAGCACGGGATTGGGAGCTAAAATAACGACGTCATGATTGGCGCTTGGTGTTATGCCCCATTCTTTTTGGAGGCGATCACCCCACTCGCCACTTTGTGGTCGGGTAATGGAAATCGCTTCAGGTCGATACACGCGCTCTTTGACGTAATGAAAAACAACCGCGCAGTGTGGACGTTTATGACAGGAAGCGTTTGGTACCGAAGTGGTGCAATTTTCTAACCAAACATTAATGCTATTACTTTTCCCTTTGCCCATAAAGCCAAAGAGTGAGGCCACGTGAGTTTCATATTGATCAATGGCAACGCGCCGATTGTTCTCAACGGTTTTCGCGAAAACCCCATAGGAATGGGACTCATTTTTATTGGTCCCGATGAGAATATCTTTCCGAGGGAGCCCCGTCGCAGCGATGCTGGGGGGATTGCGTTCGGCGTGCATGCCCGCAGGAAGGCTTATACGTGTCGTTGTTGGTCGTATCATGACAAACCCCCTAGGATGCCGTGGTATCAGTGTTCGGATTGCGCGACAAGGCAGCGACAATAGGGACAGGTACGCTGTCCATAGACGGATTTGACTGGGCCGCTGAATTTATAACAGCGGTCAGCGTTGCCGCGGGAGACGACGGCGCTGGAAAATCACTGAGCCCCGGTAATGAATTGATCATGCTTTGCAGCTCGCCTTGATTGCCGCCATTGGCTGTTTGCGCAGCGATCATGACGGTTGGAGAAGAAAGCCCACCTTCGGCAGCGCCTTGTGTAATGACTTGCGCGGTCGCTGGGCCATCCAATCGGGCGCCAGCGACTTGCGAATCAGAAATAAGGCCGGTGCTTGCTAAGTGGCGGGCCTGTAGGCTGGTCGAAGCCAGTCCACAGGCGGCCGCTTCTGCCGCTGGTACGTCTCCGTTGGTAATGGCGTCTTGATAGGCGCCCCGGTAGGCTTGTCCCGCAGCGCTTAGGTTATTTATTCCTTTATTGGCATAGGTTTGTGCCCCAATGGAATCACCATTTTGTTGAGACAATTGTGCATCGACCACGTCGGCGCCTCCGAGGATGGCCGCGACGCCAGCTTGTGTCATTTTGTTAGCGCCAGCCACATTCGCTTTTTGAGCTAATTGTCTCGGCATGGTGGTCGTGGACCCTTCTTCCCCCTGGTGCAGGGAGTGAGCGGCTGCTGCGAGGCCGAGTGAAGCAGCCGTTAATGGTTGTCCATGACGGACGGCCGTGTTCATCGCGGATTTAAGCTCAACCGAGAGGGTAGCCGAATTTTCGTTCGTATTTGCTGTGGCGTTGGTTAATTGAGCGCGAGCACGTTCAAGTCCGCCTTGGTCAGACCCAGATTTTTGGGACGCATTCGGCTGTCCTGGTTGGCCGGTATTCGTTCCCGGACTCTGCGCTGTTTCCATCGCAGACGATGGGTTCGACGGTAGCGCTACTTCTTGAGGCATATGCCGACGCTCAGCGCTCTTCTGAGGACTTCCCTGACCTTGGTTCTTGGCCGGCTCCTGCTCATTCGAGTCACTTGTATAGCCACTGTTTTGGTCGTCGCCGCCTTGCTTTTTTTCCTTCCCATCTTGGGATAGCTTTTCTTCCAGACAAAAATCTCGGTTCTGGGACAGGCGCACTTTCAAGTTTCCCAACCACGAACCATCGAGCCACGTTCCGGCCAAGCCTTCATCGACACCAAACGCCAAATTGAATCATTCATCATCTCCCAAGTGCGCCGATCGTGTGTAAATTGTAAACATGAGCCAGGCGCACATCCGATAACCCCTGGCCGATTTGTCATTAATCGAACTGGTTCTACTTCATAGGCTTATTTTAATTCAATGTCCGTTATTTCCCGCATGGGCAGAGCCGTAATATGCTCAGTCATCGGATAACGCCGCGTCCCTGGATACACCACCCAAAGATGTTCCAATTTTAAATCTTCCCGTGCGATATGCATGGATTTTGTGGTGGTCGGTGCGTCTGTGCATTTGAATTCGAAGCCCCATCGCCGTCCGCTGCGAATGAGTAACAAATCTAGCTCTGCTCCGCGCTGGGTGGCGTAGAAATACGCGTCGCGTTGCCCGTGCGCGATCAGCGTTTGTTCAAGCGCGAAACCTTCCCAGCTCGCGCCGTAGGCCGGGTGTCTTGGCAGTTCATTGGATTCTCTTAGTCCCAGCAAATGGTGGAGTACGCCGTTGTCGCGCAAATAAACTTTCGATGATTTCACTAACCGTTTGCCAAGGTTTTCAAACCACGGTGGTAGGACTCGTACCATGAACGTACCCGACAGCACATCGCGATATCGTTCCACCGTGGATTGCTTACAGCCCATCGCCTCTGCCAGTCGGGAAGCATTCCAGATTTGACCGTGATAATGGGCCAGCATGGTCCAGAACCGCCGCAAGGCATCTGGCGCAATTCCTACGCCCAACACGGGAATATCTCGCTCCAAAAACGTTCGTCCCAATGCGGCGTGCCATTCCATGGCGTCGGCATCTGACTTTGCACAAAAGGCCGAAGGAAAACCACCTCGGAACCACAACCGATGGAGTTCGTCCGCGCCGACCTCGGCGAGAGAAAATCCAGAGACATCCACAAATTGAATTCGTCCCGCAAGCGTTTCGGATACACCCTTTACCAAATCCCACGTTGCGCTGCCGAGCAACAAAAAGCGGGTCGTATGTCCTGGGCGGTCGCACAGCGGACGCAGCACTTCGAACAAATGTGGAAGGCGTTGTACCTCATCGAGGATCACCAGTCCCTCGCATCGTTCCAAAACCAGGTACGCCCCTTGATCCAACGCCTCGCGGTCCGCTGGTAACTCCAGATCAAATCTGGTGACGGTGCCCTTCCATTGCTCGGCTACTTGTCGAGAAAGCGTTGTCTTACCGACCTGCCGCGCCCCGAGCACCGCCACCACCGATGCATTTCCCAGGCGTCGGAGCACGTCATCAATGATCAGTTTTCGTATAATTTGTAGCATTTAATGCCTATGTAGGGTCAAAATACAACAATAAAATACAAGTCAAGGAAGCCTGGTTGTAAAATGAACCCATGAGTACGTGTCAAACGTGGGATGGCCCCCCCCGGGGGAGGTATCGGTGTTTACCGCGTTTTCTTTCACAGTTCCCCGTTGAAGGCTTGGTGCAGCAGCGATTTTTTCGACGCCTTCTTGAGAACTTTTGATGGGCTAGGCATCGCGCTTACGGCATAAACCACGGATTAACTTGAATCTCCTGGAGGCTTTCATCTACGGAAATAGCGTCATAGATTTCAATCCACTCGCCGGTATGGCGACGAAAATCGAGGGCCAATTTGTCGTCGCCGACGTAATGCATCCGTGCAAATTTCGTTTCGAAGGTGGGACTCATCGCGCCCGGGCTTGGACAGGCATAATGAGCGATGAGGTAGAAATATTGCCTGATCCATTTCGCATTGATATCTGTAATGTAATTGAACTGCGCAATTGGTTCAGGCGGCAGAACGTGCTTCGGCTTCAAAACGTTGTCGATCAAATGGGTGGCTTTGATCGTCAGTTGGCCTTGATGAAATCGGGCACGGACATCTTCGGGCTCTTCGGCGGAATCATCATCCAGACTTTTCGCGGCTTTGGCATAGTGGTCATTTCTGTGGAATTAAAGATATCGTTATTTTATCCTGAAAAAAGCAGTTGCCCGCCTCGTCTAGTCGCATTCGACTGGAAAAATGCAGTCATCCTCTCCGTTTCCCGTTCACCCATTTGGTGATGGGGTAATTCCG
>SYDV01000346.1 GCA_005801395.1 Planctomycetia bacterium
CGGTACCATTCATGGCTTCGATAGCAGCATTAGCAGCTGCTGCGTCAGTCATGGTAACGAATCCGAAACCGCGACTACGGCCGGTATCGCGATCCGTAACGACTTTAGCACGTTCAACGGTGCCATGGGTTGAGAAAAGAGCGGAAAGACGAGCATCGTCGATCGACCAGGGCAAGTTGCCTACGTAAAGTTCCAAAAGAATAACCTCGAAATAGACGCACATCGGCGTCCTCTGATGACGTGTTTAGAAACGTCGGTATGGACGCCCCCCGCGTCCTAGGGTCACCAGCTACAAGCTGGCGTGGGGTGACGATGTATGAGGTCGCGATCAAAACGCCAGGGGTTAACTGGCATTCTTCACAAAACCTGCATCAAATACCTCTATCAATGTTTAATGTGATGGGTCCGTATAAGGAGCCATTGGCCTTTTCAGCGCTCATTTAGCCCTAACTTCTCGAAAAATCGGCTGAGGCTTTCGCCTTAACCACCACCAGGCACCCACATAATTTCATCCGCACCATTCGCTTGCCGAGCCCAAACGAATAACAAATCGGATAGGCGATTGAGGTAACGCACCAATTCCGGATTAAATGATCGCTCTGGCATGGTGGCAATAGCCGCAGAGACATCACGTTCCGCCCGACGCACGACGGTGCGCGCCATATGTAACCACGTCGCAGCGCGCGTGCCGGCAGGCAACACAAAACTGGTCAAGGGCGCCACGTTCGCGTTCGCCGTAACTAAATCACTATCTAAACGCCCGACTTGTTCCGCCTTAATGCGTGGCACTTTATCTTCAAATTTCATCCCAGGCGGACAAGCTAAATCGCTTCCGAGATCAAATAAATCATTCTGAATACGAGTCAACGAACTCAGCAGTGACGCAGGCAATGATTCCAAGCGCACTACACCTAAAACACAATTTGCTTCATCAACCGTGCCAATTGCGACAATTAAGGGATGATGTTTCGGCAAACGCGAACCATCACCTAAACCTGTTGTGCCGTTATCACCGCCACGTGTCGTAATACGATCTAAATGTACCATGCCTAAACGTCATGACTTCAACGGTATGCGCAAGAAGCACTCACTACTCCCTTATTCACGCCGTGCTTTGACCGCAGCGCCGCAACGCTCATAGTCCGCCCATGCCCACGCTCTATTATGCCGGACCACTATTTACTGATGCCGAACGTCTGTGGAACGCCAGCAATGCGACCGCCTTACGCGCACAATTACCGCAATGGACCATACTAATGCCCCAAGAATTCTGCGCTACGTTCGATACGGGCGGCGGTGGAAAGCCGGATTTTGGACAAGTCTATAATTCTTGTATCAGCCATTTAACTCAAGCAACCGTTGTGCTTGCCATCCTGGATGGTGCAGACGCCGATAGCGGCACTTGCTTTGAAATGGGCTATGCCGCCGCCCGTAATATCCCTCTCATTGGACTACGTACCGACTGGCGGCCAGCAGAAGACGGCGCAGGCAATTGTATGCTAACGCGGTCGTGTCGAAGTGTCGTCAAATCAATCAACGAAGCCGTTTCAGAAATCCGTAAAGGGTTTTAACATGTGCGATGTCCGATCGCCTTCGGCTTGTCCGATGTCCGACGTCTTTTATTAATAGCGGTTTGAGAGAAATTATTTGGCCTCATATTAAAATGTTTCGACATCGGACATCGGACATCGGACATCGGACATCGGACATCAAAGCTATCTTGCTCAAATTCCCCTCAACGAAACACTTCGACCCATGAGTACCGCCGAAAAGACCCTCCAACGCCACGTTGATCTGTTATGCACTAACGCACGGCCAGCTGCGCGAGCGGTGGCTTTATTACCAGACGCCAAGCGACGTGCAGCGCTAAAAGCAGCGGCAACCGCCATCGCTGCCGCACGTTCAGCAATTGAAAAAGCCAATGCCTTAGATCTCGCTCAAGCAGAACGCGATGGTCTGTCTGCTGCGATGATTGATCGCCTACGCCTGGGTGGCAAACGTTTGGACAGCGTGATCGCTGATTTACGCCAAGTCGCAACGTTGCCCGATCCTGTTGGTCAGGTGCTAGAAAAGCGCACCATCGCTCAAGGCATTAAAGCCGAAAAAATTAGCGTCCCGATTGGCGTCGTCGCAATTATTTTTGAAAGTCGTCCGAATGTCACCATTGATGCAGCTAGTCTGTGTTTGCGTGCAGGTAATGCCTGTATCTTGCGCGGCGGCAAAGAAGCCGTGCATAGCAACCGCGCCTTAGCCACAGCATTTCGTGCGGGGCTAAAGAAAGCCGGGGTTAATCCTGATGTCGTGCAATTAGTTCAAGAACAAGACCGTGCGCTAATTCCCTTATTATTGTCCCGCGATGATGCATTAGATTTAGTCATCCCACGCGGTGGGGAAGCACTCATCAAAGCGGTGGTCGCCTGTAGTAAAGTGCCTGTCATTAAACATGACAAAGGCGTCTGCAGTCTCTACGTTCACGCCAAAGCCGACCTGCGCATGGCATTAGCACTCGTCATGAATGCAAAATGCCAACGCCCTGGCGTATGCAATGCCATTGAAAATCTTTGGGTTGATCAAGCCATCGCTAAATCGTTTTTACCTGCTCTCAGCAAAGCCTTACAAAAAGCCAACGTTGAAGTGCGGGCCGATGGTCGTGCCCGTTTAATGATGCCCAACGCTATTCGCGCAACGGTTGAAGATTGGACCACTGAGTACCTGTCTTTAACCTTAGCCGTTGGCGTAGTAGACAACCTCGACGATGCTATTCTGAAAACTGAAACATTTGGTTCACATCACAGCGATGGAATTATTACGCGCGATGCAAAAGCCGCCGAGCGTTACCTCGCCGAAGTCGACAGCGCCTGTGTTTATCACAATGCATCTACACGATTCACTGACGGCGGCCAATTTGGTTTCGGCGCCGAAGTCGGCATCAGCACCAACCGCGTACATGCTCGCGGTCCCATGGGCATCCGTGAATTATGCACTTATAAATGGTTGTGCCGGGGAAAAGGACAGGCAAGGGAGTAGGGCTAGGATCCGGAAGTCCAGACTCTCCAATCGAAGCCATCACCATTCCCACATTGATCCCTCGCCACAAACCACACACTTGAGCGTCCTATGCTGAATCCAGGTGATGTCATCGGTGGTTGTCGCATCATTGCCAAAATTGGCGGTGGTGGAATGGGCACCGTCTATCGCGCAGAACAATTGTCGCTGCGGCGTGAAGTCGCGGTCAAAGTTATGTCAGCAGATATGCAAGGCGATGTGGAAGCAGGTGAGCGGTTCCTACGCGAAGCTCGTACCGCCGCTGCCGTTACCCACGCAAATGTAGTTTCGATTATTAACGTAGGCATTGAAAACGACAAATTATTTTTGGTACAAGAATTAGTCACCGGCGGCAGCGCAAAAGAATTACTCAATGCGAGTGGTGGTATTTTAGGCGAACGTCGCGCTATGGAATTAATTTTCGATTGCTGCGCCGGATTGCACGCCATTTATGAAGCTGGGCTTATCCACCGTGATATTAAACCAGACAATATTTTACTCACCAGTGATGGATCAGCAAAATTAGCCGACTTCGGCTTGGCGCGACCCGTAGAAAATCGCGACCAATTAACCATGACCGGCGCCAGTATGGGCACGCCTGCTTTCATGTCTCCCGAACAAGCACAAGGCGCAAAAAACCTCGATATTCGCTCAGACATTTTTTCGCTCGGAGCAACCCTGTATTGTTTAGTCACTGGCAACGCGCCTTATAAAGGTGATACCGTGTGGTCAATCGTTGCGAAAATGTTAACGGAACCTACCCCCGATCCACGTAAAGATCATCCTGGATTATCATCTGGCGTCGCTGCAATCATCATGCGCGCCATGGCTAAAGATCCGGCGGAGCGATATCCCACGCCACGATTAATGCGCCAAGTATTAGAAAATTTATTGCGGCGAAAAAGTAACTCGAGCGACACCCATCCAACAGCCCCACTTAATCCCACACCGTATCGCAGTGCCACCACACGCCAAACGCTTCCTCCATCAGCAATTGCGGCGAAAAATATCCCCGCACCCAGCGCAGTCAGCGCGCAACAACGGGAAAAAGAAGTCGCTCATACGGAATCTATTCCCCGCACGCACCCACCAGAGCCGCCTAAGATATTAGCCACAAATAAACCGGCGCCACGCACCTCCACCGCGAAACCAACGGCACATGCTCACGCAGCCGCACATCCTCATCGTGGCAGTCATGCACGAACACCCCGTCGATCACCTCTGTTAATCCCTGGTATAATCGGTTTAGCTGCCGTGATCGGCGCATTAATTGCCGTGATGCTCATGGGACCAACACCGAAATCACCCGTTACCGTTCCAGTAAATAATACTTTGGCGACACCAGAACCAAAAACCACACCATCACCAGAACCTGAGGCCCCCACAAAAAAAAGGGAGCCCACCAACAACCAAGTCAGCATTCCTAAAAACGCTACCGTTACCACAACGCCCAAAATAAAAACCGTAACATTAATCGAACGCGGTGCCACCTGGCGCTATCATGACACAGGCCATGAATTACCGACATCGTGGCACCGTCGTGATTACTTAGACACAGCCTGGAAAAATGGCCCTGCTCCCCTTGGTTACGGTGACCCTTGGATTAAAACCCACGTTGGCTTTGGACCTGAGATAAATAATAAATTTCCCACCACTTATTTTCGCCACCAATTCACCATTTCGGCAAATCAAACATTCACCAACCTCGATGCTTTCGTCATGTGCGACGACGGTGCCGTGCTGTATCTCAATGACAAAGAAATCGCTCGTTCCAATATGCCCAAAGGCCCCATCGCCTTTGACACCCAGGCCAGTTCGGTCATCGGCGGAGCAAATGAATCAAAATATGTTAATTTCAAACTAATGCCCAGCGACTTAGTCCCAGGCACCAACATTTTATCTGTGGAAATTCATCAGTCTGGCCCAAAATCAACCGACCTCGGATTTGATCTAGAGCTGGTTGGCAAATAATATTTACGTCATGCTATTTACTACGCGACGTTTCGGGAAATAACTCTAACGCCTGAACCATTCA
>SYDV01000347.1 GCA_005801395.1 Planctomycetia bacterium
GGCGTGTCGCCATTTGCCGTGTGGCAAGCCACGCAACCGAGTTTGCCGAATAAATGACCACCCTTACCACGAGTGGCTTCGTCGTTCGCAATTTCGCCGCCATCAGCTTTGCCAAGTGTCGCTAAATAAGCCGCGATGGATGCTGCTTCATTATCTAAATCAGCGGGAGATTTTCCCGCGCCGTGAATTAATTTTGGCATGGTGGCATGGGCGCGCATGGCTTTGGGATCGCGCAACCATGAGGCCATCCAACTTTGATTTAAACGTCCACCTACGGTGCGTAAATCTGGGGCATCGATAGCGAGTTCTGGTAAACCGGTTTCAGCTTTGGCGTCGGTGGCATGGCATTTAGTGCAACGCATCGTGGCGGCTAATTCACGACCTAAACGCATTTTGGTACCTGCGCGTAAATCTTTGGCTGCCAAATCGTGGGTGAATAAAGTCGCAGGTATTGGTTCGATGGGAATTTCATCAGCTGACCAGAACATGCGTAATTGTGCATCGCCAGAAGCGGGACTGGTATAAATCAAAGTGAAAGGATTGGCGCCTTTATTAATTTTAATTTTACCTGGCTTACCATCGATTAAATTACCGACGGGAATATCTAATACGGTTTTCTCACCAACGAGTAATTTCAGCGAGCCGTTACCTTCGGCGCTGAAGGTAACGAAATCCCAAACGTCTTTATTCATGTTGCCAGTGAACGTGGCGGTAAATGGTCCGACAGGGATAAATGGTGAGGCAGCCGTACCGGCGGGAACATACAGCGACAACACGCGTGCGTTGCGAACATCAATGGGACCACCAGATTGTGCTTGGAGCGATAAAGTCAGTCCACGTTCAATTTGTTCAGCGGGCGGCGTGACGGAGACGGGAGCAATAGGAGTAGTAGGGGTCGTGGCAACCGGTGTTGCGGGTGGTGGTGGAGTAACGGGCGTGGCAGGAGTCGTAGATATTGTCGCTGCTGTCGCCGCTCCTGTCGCTACTGGGGTGACAGTTGGCGTCGTGGTCGTTGGATTATTCGCAGCAACAGCAGGAGTTTTTTCTACTATCGTGCGGGGATAATAAATGAGCACGGCATTTCCAACGAATGCTAAGGCAATTAAGGCCAAGCAAACGGGTAAGCTCAGTGGACGACGGGCGGGGGTAGCGGATTCGCTCACGGGAACTCCAATAAAAACGGCGGACGCATCTGATCAGGTAGATCAGATGCGTCCAGTTGTTGCCGCTGTGGATAAAACAGTGGTCGTAGAAAGATATGTTTAACTTCGATTACGGTCCGGCTTGTTCCGGAATGTGATTAATCGTGTTGTAGATCTCTTGGCTTACCACTTTCCCTTCGGCGGTGGCTAAGCGGTATTTGATCCTCATCTGCATGACTACCTGGGTAGGCATTTCTAAGAACACGCTTTTGCCATCGGCGGATACCGTGGCCTTGGTCACTTGAACCGTATCGTGTCCTTTATCCTTATTGTCGGTGCTCGGTTTAAAATCTGGTGAACCGTATTCGCTGGTCCATTTGTAGTTCCATTGTTCGATATTGTAGTTGTCTTTGTTGCCGGCTTCTGCGGCATCCAACTTGGTGGAGAAGTTTAGTTCGATGCCGTTTTTCTTTACCGCCATGCCGACAGCGGATAACAGTGGTTGGCCAGTATAGCGTACGCGTTGTAAAGCGCCATCTTTGGCACCGTTGGTTTGCCAGCCTTTTAAGCCAGCCACGTATAGTTGACCATCCTTCGGATTAAAACGACCACGCATAATGCCGGAAATAAAGCTGAGTGGCATTTTGACAAAGCCACCTTGCCAACCGCAGTTGTTGCTGGCATCAGGAATTTTTTCCATCATCACGATGCTGAGATTGCTTTGGCCATAAGAAATATGAATCAAGCGTTCGCCGAGCGGACCCCATTTGTCACCCTTCGGTGACCACACTTGGCCGCCATTCGAATTATCAATGTTTTGGGGTGTCCAATAAATAGGACGAGTGTAATCGGTTGGCGCTGGTGTGACATGAGCCAAATCAGGAACGCCGACAAACATCGGTATTTTGTGTGGAGGAATAGCCGTGACGCGACTGACTGGTGTCCAAGTACCTTGGTTGTCACCAACCGTCACCAAATTATCTGGACCACCGTAACCGGAACCGTTCGGTGCACGAACGCCCGTGCCGATAATTTCTAATTTAGAACCATCTTTAGATACGCGCATAACGGTGCCAGCGTGTTCACTGATGGTTTCCCAGCCGCGACCACCTGGACGAACGGGGCCACCTTTTGCGAAAATAAAGTTGCCTTGACCATCGGTGTGCAAATCAAGCGCGAATTCATGGAATCCAGGCGTGACATGCATGTCATTATTAAAGTTTTCGAAGTAATCAGCTTCACCATCGCCATTGAGATCATGTAAGCGGGTAATTTGGTCGCGACCCAGGGTGTAGATTTGGTCGTTCACAATTTTTAAGCCGAGAGTTTGGTACAAACCGGCGGCGAAACGTTTCCATACTAATTTTTCTAATTTGTCATCGATGCCGGAACAGATCCATACATCACCATTCCACGTCGACACCGCTGCGCGGCCATCACTGAAGAAATCAACGCCTGCTAAACGTAATTTTGAAAAATACGGATTATCTTCAGGAATTGTGATGGTGTCGACGGTGTACGCGTCATCGTTGTTGCCCATCACGCCTTTGGTCTCAATCGTTTGCGTCCATAACGCTGGTCCACCTTTAGTGAGCGCACTTGGGTCGCTAGGTTTGGCTGCAGCCTTCGCTGCGGCAGCGCCATCGCCGCTGGTGACGACTAATTTGAATACGCCTTTTGCACCGGCAGGGACACTCATCAACACGCGTGAGCTAGCGACTTTTAAGGTCACTCCAGTTGGAGCATCAATTAAAGCGGCGGCTAATACACCACCTGCACCACTCATTGTGGCGACACCGTTAGCGACTGTTCCGGTGCTGTCTTCAACATCGGCGATGACCATGGTCGAAGCGGCACTGAAGGCGCTCAGATGAAAGGTGCGACTAATGCTGCCATCGGCTTCTACGCCAGGGGATTCTAGCACGGCTGAACCGCCAACGGTGTATGACAACACGACGTTATCACCGTGCAGATAAATGCCTTTGTACTTTGCCCAATCGGCAGGCAGGGGACCGAATGGTTCGCTACGTGGATCGGCTAAATTATCTCCCTTCGACCAGCCAGGGGCTTTGCTCGTGCCAAATAATTGGGTGCCAGAGGTCTTTGGACCCGCTGGGCCGTGCGAACCATCATAGGCAACACCGCGAATACTGAGCCAACCTTTAGTCCAGCCAGCGCTGTAACGAATTAAATCGGTGTCAAAACATACACCGGCAGCATTTTCTTTTCCTAATTTAATCGCGATGCCTTTAATCGCGATATTACCGGCTGGTACAGCACTATCGATAGAGGCCGACAGAATACGGCCCGTGTCCATTTTGTAATACCAAGCGTCGCTACTGCCGCCGCCGCCAGGGCCACGAAGTTTCTTCCAACCTTCGGCGTCCCAAGCAATTCCAGCCAGCGCTTTTTTCTGATAACTATAGGCAGATTCAGGAATTGGTTGTTCGTCGCCTTGTGGTGCTTTCCATGACACTTTGCAGCCAGCCCCGCCGCCGCCTTGAAAATATTCGATTAAAATAGGATGTTCACCAGCGGTTAATTCAACCTCGCCGGATTTTTTAGTCATGGCATGCGAGCCACCATTGTTGACCACCACTTTGCCGCCGACTGACAGGCGTGAACCATCATCTGATTCGGTGAAAAACGAATATTTACCAGCGTCTTTTATAATGATGACGCCACTCCAACGGACGTAAAAGTTTTGATCTATTTTACTTTTGTAAAAATCTCCTTCGACCTCGTCGAAGTTAACGGTTTTATCGACACGAACTAGATAAGGTTTCGTGTCGCCGCTGATGGTGGGAAAATCATTGGGTGATTTATTGAGTTTAAAATATTCGCCAATAAGACCTGGCGCCGTATCGGCAGCGTGGCCAGCCACAGCGGCTAACAGTGGGATAAGTGCGAGTGAACGAGCTGCAGTGCGAAACATACCCATGAGGAGATCCTTCAGAAGGTGAGCGGGATAAACGGTACGATGTAGGTTAAAAGATGTTGTTTAATAATAATAGGATTTTTTGGAATGTGAGATTGTGTGCGATTGGATTGCTAAGGCAATTCGTGAATATGATGGTCCTGTTACCATGAAATGCCTTAATTTATATGAGACATGGAATACCGACTATGGTCAAACTGCGCTGAGTTATGGTGTTCAATTATTTTACGTACGTACATACGGTACGCAACATTAGCAAAGAGCTGTTGATGTTGTAGAACGGGTGTGGGGTCATGGTCGTGACTAAGTGATTTCGGTGGCGGTAGAAACGAACCAGATCGTTGGTGGTAGGTTCAGTGAATTGAGCAGGACTGGGGACTAGATCGAGAAAAGGCTTGAATGCATAGCGATGAATCGGAATGGCAGGATTTCAGGGGTGAAGTAGGGTTGCAACAACAGCCAGTAAACGGGCGTAGCAGAAGACACCTATTCCAGAAGGCGACGTGCCGCGTATGACGCGTTCTCACGCACGACGCTGACGCATCATTCAGATGCAAACGACGTACTGCACGCAGGATCAGTAAACGGCCATGGACGCAGCGAATCTATTCCTTCCCGCCTCAGCACCGGCATCGTTGAGTGCCATCGTTGTCTGTGTGTTGCTGGCCACTCTGAGCGCCACCGCCTTATTTTTGGTGCGCGGCATTGCTGGTGATGACGGCGAACCGCGCGCTGCTGGTAAACAATTCTTTTTACGCGTGGCCTTAATAACGGGCGCTTTACAAGTCGCCTTGGCCCCAGTGGCGCTCGTTTTGCTGGCTCCCGCCGGTTTGGCCCCACGTACCTATATCGCATTTGAAGTTGCCATGGGTGCTTTAGTGCTTGGCCTTATTTTAATCTGGCGAGAATTAGCTGACCCCACACGTGGCAGCGGCGTTCGTTTTCCATTAATCGCGACACTTTTTTCCGTTGCTGCGATTGGTTTAATTAGCACGCGATTAATTCACCGCGATGAAGTGTCCTTTGCTTATGTATTAGCGCATCCGCCCAAAGTCGTTGTTGCTTCAGTAGCTGAGAATGCCCCAGTAATCACCACTGCCCCCGTCGTTGCTGTAGCTACTTCAGCGACTACTTCCGCAGCGCCCGTCGGTAATCCTCTCGGAAATGATCCTGAAGTGCTCAAAGGTGAAGGCGTATTTAAATTACGTTGTGCGATTTGCCATTTAGTTGATCGTCGTTTAATTGGACCGCCTCTCCAAGAAGTCGCAAAGATTTATAAAGGAAATCCAGCTGGCATCGTCACCTGGGCTAAAGCTCCAACCCAAGTACCGAAACGTGCGGCTGAAGGATATCCACCGATGATTCCGGTTATCGCGCCAGACGAAGATATTCACGCCGCAGCGGTATATATTCTGAAAATTGGCGCGGTGCCTTAACGAGCGAATTAAGAGTTCGCAGTTAAGTTAAATGGGGCGTTGATAGGTCGGCGCATATTTCCCAGGCGCATAATGACTCATGCGCGTGGTCAATAAGGTTTGCATAACCGCATCCCCAGGAACCGCGTATTGCACATAGGGCCAAATAGCGATGGAACCACGGCTGTCGAACTGGCCGATGACTTCCAAATAACGAGGCGCGAGTAAGCGCACTAAATCGTCACAAATAATACGGCATACATCTTCATGAAAATCACCATGCATGCGGAAGCTGCCTAAGTATTCCTTAAATGATTTACTTTCTACCAAATGTTGTGCAGGAATATAATTTAAATAAATATCAGCCCAGTCCGGTTGGCCAGTGACCGGACATAAACTAGTGAAGCGTAAGCAATTGTTAGACACCCACATCTGTTCGCACACAAATTCACGTTTGAGCGATAGCGGAATAGCTTCCAACAGTTTAACATCATAGGTAAACGGCGTAGCTCGGCGCTTACCCAACGTGGCGCTTGGTAAATGACGAGCGGTACGTGATGAACTGGTGCGGCGTGCCATAATGCTTCCCTCAGGCTGGGGATCATGGCTTTGGGATTAAATTTTCTATGGGCAAAAAGCGGAGACGATTCTCGCATGGTTATTCGCGCTAAGGAGCCTTATCGCACCGAATACCCAGGTTCCTGGATTTGTTTCATCAACGCTTGTAGTTCTTTCACGCGATCAGGATCGTTGGCGTAGAGGTTATTCTTTTGTGAAATATCCGTTTTGAGGTTGTAGAGTTCGGCTGGATGCGTGTTTTTACTATAACCATTTGCTTCGTCAAACCAGCCAGGGACAGACGAGACGGCGCCAGTTTTATCGTTAATTAAGACATAATCACCGCTGCGAATGGCGTAGCTTTTTGCATTCGTGTTATGGATAATATTCGTGCGTTTACTGGGGCCTGTTCCTGTCCATAAGGCACGTTGGTCGTAACTGTCTTGTGCTTGGCCTTTGGGAATTTCTACGCCCAATACTCCGGCGAGCGTGGCAAAAATATCGACTTGGCTGATCATGCCGTCACTGACCGTGCCTGGGGCAACTTTCCCTGGCCAACGGACTAAGAACGGCACGCGGTGGCCACCTTCCCAAATGTCGCGTTTTAAACCGCGTAAAGGCGCGTTGCTGTGATGGTCGAAGGTTTTAATCCGGTCGTAGGCGTATTTTTCAGGGCCATTATCGGCACTGAAAATAACAATCGTATTGGCTGAAAGACCGTTGTCGTCGAGGGCTTTTAAGACCTGTCCCGCTTGCCTGCGACTAATAAACGATATTTACGCGCCTTTCCATCCGATATCACTGAATTACGCAATTATGATGTCATTGTCTTTGGTGCCATCGGTGCCGAGTTCTTTACCAGTGATGAATTAACCAATGTCGCGACGTTTGTCCAAAACGAAGGCGGTGGCGTGTTGTTTATTGCTGGCCGCTCACGCATGCCCAACGGTTACGCCAACACACAGCTCGCAAATTTATTGCCCATCGACATCGAATCCCAAGGTTCTTGGACCGTCGATGACGAACAAGCACGCACGATTAAAAATAGTTTCATCCCACACCTAACCGCCGAAGGCAAACGCTCGTCATTAACTCGCCTTGCCAATGAAGGCCGGGAAAATGAATTACTATGGGAACGCACCGAACCGCTATTTTGGCGTTATCCTGCCACTCGTCTGAAACCTGGCGCAATTTCGCTGGTGAGCATCGGTGGTAGTGGACGTCCAGGCGATGAAGGGGAACCACTGATCGTGCAGCAACGCTATGGAAAGGGCCAAGTCGTTTTCATCGGCACCGATGAAACCTGGCGTTGGCGCGCAAAACCCGGCCCTGAAGCTCACCGTCGTTTTTGGGGTCAAGTTATTGGATCGCTGTCACAAGCGCATTTGCTCGGCAAAACCAATCGGGTGCAATTAGAAACCGATAAATCTGAATATGTCATCGTTGATCGTGCCGTGATCACCGCACGTTTACTCGATCAAAACTTTAATCGTCGCGTCGATGATGTGGTTACCGCCGTGATTGAACGCGGCGCGTTAGGTCGCGAAGAAGTAACGCTGGCAGGCATTAAAGATCAACCAGGCACCTACCATGGTGAATTTGTCCCAGGGACTGCCGGTGAATATCGCCTGACAATTAAAGACGAAGCCGACGAAGCGGAACGATCATTTACTGCCGTTCCACCACGCATCGAATTTGATGACCCAGGCATGCGCATCGAATTATTATCCAATATTGCCAACGCGACTAAAGGTCGCTTCGCCACCCTCTCGCAACTCGAAGAACTGAAAAAAGATCTCGCCGCACAAGAGCATATCTTAGAACCTCGGCGCGAAGAACGCGCACTATGGAATTCACCAGGCATCATCCTGCTGATCACCATGCTGTTGGGTCTTGAGTGGTTTTATCGTAAACGGTGGGATTTATTATGAGTCAAAACATCCTGCTCGAAAAATTAGCGGCGGTTCGCGCGCGCCAACGCAACGTAGCGATTGGTCAAGGTTTAGCCCGTACCGTATTAGCCATGCTGGCACTCATCCTCGGATTCTTTTTGGTTGATTGGTTAATTTTGGCGCGCTCAACTCCAGGAAGTGGAGATACGTTAGCACGTGGCATATTACTTTCTGCCATGTTGGTGGCCTTAGGCTACGTCGTATGGCGCTGTTTAATCAGCGTCTTGCTCCATGTCCCAGATGATGATGAAGTTGCGCTTAAGGTTGAACGTGGGCATCCGGAATTACGTGGTCGCTTGATTTCCACCATCCAATTACGCCGCGATGGACGAGCGCTTGGCTCAAGTGATTTAATTGCCGCACTGGAAGCCGATACGGTGTCCTTTACCGACCGCATGCGTTTCACTGATATTATTGATTTATCGGTACTTAAGAAAGTCATATTGATAGCTGCAGGATTCATTTTGCTTGCCGTTGCCCTCGGTGCGTGGCGCAGCGATTTTACCCATGCCATTTTTGCTCGCTTGACCTTGGCCGAAGTCGCCTATCCCACTGCTGCGCGTATTAAATCAGTGTCACCTGGCCAGTTAGTCGCACGTGGTGAACCATTTGTCGTAAGCATTGAACTAGATCCGACCGGTGATTTACCAGAACGCGCCAGCGCCACCTTGACTGATGCCGACGGCCACACGAGTGAAATTACTTTAACACGGGAAAACCCAACCAGCGTTGTGTATATAGGCACCATTGATCACGTCTTATCCAATATGACCTTTCGCCCTGCCGCTGGCGATGCGCTGTGGAATCGTCACGAATCCATCACCGTGGTTGATCGCCCTGCCATAAAAAGTTTGAATTTGGCTTACCGTTTCCCTGAATATCTCCGACGTCAAAATGAATCCTCTGCGGTTGGTGATATTCGTGCCCCAGAGGGCAGCCACGTGACGCTGGCAGCGCGCTTCAATCGTCCAGTGATTGCCGCACAACTCATTCGCCGCATTAATAAAATTGATCAACCACCTTTGGATTTAATGTTGGGTGATAATGGTGCGAGTGGCATGATAGATATCCCCGTTAATGTCAGCGGTTCGTACCGTATTTTGCTGCGTTGCGATGATCGATTTGATAATCGCAATCCTATTGATTACGTAATTGACGCGATCAAAGACCGTTCGCCAACCGTCAAAATTTCATTTCCCGCTCGTGATAAAACCGTGACCCGCTTTGCTCGCTGGCCAGTAAAATTTAGCGCTCGCGATGACCACGGTGTCGCAAAAGGTCGTCTAAAATATACCGTCACCACCGGCGATGAAGCTTTGTCAGCGGCGAATGCTGTTTTCGATGTCGATCATCAACCAAACGCTCAAGTGCTTGAGCTCTCTGGTTTGGTCAAAGGTAGCGCATCAGCAGAAATCAGTGGCGAAATCGTTTTTGATTTACGAACTCTCACCATCCCTAATGACTGTCGCATTACCTATTGGATCGAAGTCGAAGACAACCGCACCCCAACCGCTAACCGTGCCGTCAGTTCACAGTATGCATTTACCGTAGTAGACGCCGCTGTGCTCGAAGAAATGTTAGAGCGCGACCGCGCCGCCATGATCGACAGCCTGAAGCTAATCCGCGACAAACAAAAAGATGCTCGCGACGCCGTCGACACCTTACGCCGCGACGTCAACGATTCGCCCGCTACTGAGCCGGCCAAATGAATAATTCGTGTTTAGTCGATACCGGAACTCTTACCGAAGAAGACAGCCAGATTTACTACAGGAACGGAGCATGGGATGAGAAAAATTTGGCTTGGACTACATTCGTAACCAATATTGCTGGTCTTTGCCCAAGCCATTTTGACCTTACTCTTGCTCTGCTCCGTTCCTCCGTTCCTCCTGTAAATATCTTCGGCCTGAGTTCAAATAAACCCAATGTTTCCCATTCGTCGTCAAATAACGCTGTCGGCATCACGTTGCGCGTAGTATCGTTATTATCTGTTCCACTGTCTGATTTCCCATCAGTAACAACTCGCACGCCTAGCCGTTACCTGAACACGAGGGGCATTCCATGACACGACATTTGAGTCCATTATTAATTACTTTAGCGCTTAGTGGTTCCCTCTGGTCGGCTGATCAAACCACCACTCGTGCCGTACGTTCGGAAGAAGGGCGTCAAAAGAGTATCAGCTCGCAAACCACGACCACCGGACAAGAAGTCCTCGGTCTGATCGATGAATACCGCTACAACGGGATTGGCGATAAAGCTAAACTCACGGTGTTGGATACGTTGAGCAAATCACTGGAGCAATTGAGCGACCCAAATAGCAAAGGTGCGGAACGTAACATGCCGTGGGTGACCACGCGCTTATCGCATGCACGCCAATTACAAAATTTAGTCGCCTTACGCAGTGAATTAGTCGAGGCCGCTGATGGCCAAGGCGAGATCGTGGTCAAATTGGATAAGCTGCTCAAACAGTTGCAGGAACAATTTGGTAAACAATTAAAAACTGATTTGGCGCAAGTCATCAATGAACAAAAGCGTTTGAAAGAAACGACTGAGAAGTTGGCGGAAAAAAACCTGGTTCAAAAAGCTGAAGAGCTGAATAAAGAACAGCAAAAGGATTTAGAGAAAACGGCTGAACAACAAAACCAATTGGAACAACAAGTTCAAGAAGCGGTGCAAGCACTGAAAGAACAAGCGCAGGAACAAAAAGCCAGTGACCCAGAACAAGCTAAAGAAATTGAAAAAGCATTAGAGAAACTCACCGACGCCAAGGTTCAGGACGCCATTCAAGAAGCGGCACAGGATATTGCCGACAATCAATTAGCTCAAGCACAAGAAGCCCAACAAAAAGTATTGGATGCATTAGAACAAGCGCAGGAACAATTAGCTAGTCAATCACCACAACAACAAGATCCGTCGATAGCGCAATTAGAACAACAACTCGCGCAGGTAGAAAATATTCAACAACAACAACAGCAATTGTTAGAGAAAACCGAAGCGCTCGATCAATCCAGCACGCCACAAGAATTCAATCAATTACAAACGCAGCAGGCGCAATTACAGGCGCAGTTAGCCCAGGTCCAACCACCACCTGCCTTAGAAAGCACGGCGAAAAAGGCCCAAGAAGCTCAAAAAGAAGCGGCTCAAGAATTAGGCGAACAAGACAAAGCCGAAGCTGCCGGAGAAATGAAAGAAGCCCTGGCCGCACTTGAAGAATTACAACAAGGTTTGGAACAACAATTAGCCGAGGCAACCGGCGCACCTATGCCGCCAATGCCTGGACAACCTGGCCAACCAAAACCCCCAGGCCAACCAATGCCTGGCGAAGAACCACCGCAATTGGTCGTGCAAAATCAAAGCCAAACTGTCGATCCCAAAGAACCCAAAGAACCCAAAGAACTTGGTTCCGAATTATTAGATGGTGAAAAAAATAACGACCAAGGAACGGCCACTTGGCAAGTCGATCTTCCTGCCAAAGAGCGTGAAACGTTGACCTCCGCGCAAAAAGACCGTTTCCCCACGCGCTACGAACGCCAACTGACACTCTATTATCAAAACTTAGCGGCGGGGAAATAACTGCGAGCTACGTATAGCTACGAGCTACAAGTTTCATCACCTTGGTAATTAGGTCTTATGCATAACTCTCAAAATTCTTTACCGGCGAACGGCCTGATGTCTGCCTTAACTCGCAGCTCGCAGCTCGCAGCTCGCAGCTTATTAATGATTCTCGTCGTATGCGCCAACACCATGCCTGCTGCGGATACCAGCGCTGACCTGATTGAAATTTCTCCTGCGGCAGCTGCGGCCAGCAAAAAAGCATTGGCCTATTTAGCCAGCACCCAGCGCGATGATGGTTCTTGGCCAGGCAGTTTTGGCACCACCACTGGTATTGTCGGGGCCTGCACGCTCGCGCTTTTAAGTGCTGGTCATGTGCCTGGTTCAGGTGAACACGGCACCAATACCGCGAAAGCGACGCAATATTTATTAAGCTGCGCACAACCAAGTGGTTTATTGTACAAGCAGGACATGCAAGGCGCGCCCATGTATCATCATGGTTTAGCGACGTTAGCGCTCGCTGAAGTATGGGGCATGACGCAAGATCAACGTACGCGTGATACCGTGAAGCGCGCGGTTGAACTTATTGTTGCAACACAAAATCGAAAAGGTGGTTGGCGTTATCAACCGCGCGTTTCTGACGATGACTTATCAGTTACGGTCATGATGTTAATGGCACTGCGCGCTGCCAAAGATGGCGGCATTGTAGTTCCCAAAGAAACCATCGACCTGGGTATCGAATACGTAAAAAATTGTCACTGCTCAAAAGAATCCGGCAAAGAAGGCGGCTTCAGCTATACTCCTGGTAGTGGCAAATCAGGTTTTGCACTGACGGGTGCTGGGGTGTTGTCCTTACAAGTGGCCGGTAATTATCGCGCCAAAGAAGTACAAGAAGGCGTTGAGTACCTCATTTCCCACGCGCCGGTCGGCAGCGTTCCGGTTGAAAAAGAGCATTATTTCTATGGCCAATATTATGCGGCGATGGGTATTTATCAGGCTCAAAGCGCCGGTGAATGGGGCCGCAAAGCTTGGAACCAATGGTATCCTGCCATCACGAAATCACTGATCGCAACCCAACAAGCCGATGGACGATGGAGCAGTGGCTACGATCAATATCCCACCGCCATGGCCGCCTTAGTATTGAATATCCCCTACCGTTTCCTCCCGATTTATCAGCGCTAACAATGAGTGCGTCTCAATGCTGTTCCGCTCTAGGCATTTTGACAAAACAATCACAGGAGACGCGGAGTCGCGGAAGTTGGATGAGAAGAACCACAATAAATTATCCGCATAAGACCTCTTTTTTCACCTCCTCCGTTCTCCGCGTCTGCGCGTCTTCTGTGAATGATTCGAACAGATCGTATCGGAATCATATTCGGCGATTAGTTTTGATCGCCTCTCAGTTCTTCGGCAACACATTAGCAACACAGCTGAAGGCGTTAGCGATGCGCGGCAGCGCTCTTAGCGTTATCCTCTGGTGTTGCAGCACCGCTAGTTTTGCTGCTGATATTCATGTACTCGGCACCGACGGTGCCTGGCGAAAAGGTCCTGCGCTAGCCGACGCGACCACCCTCACTATAAATAATAATAAACTGCCACTCACCCAGGTGATCATGGCTCGTCACGCTACCTCAGCGATAGCCCAAGTCGTCGATAGTGGCGTGGTGCTGACCAACGGCGATATCATCGCAGGCGGCGGCTTAGTTTTTCAAAATGGACAGGTAACGATATCAAGCGATCGCTTTGGCTTACGCACCTTCCCCGCTGCAGCGATAGCGGCGCTTATGTTAGCTCCGCAGAGAACCGTCAAATTGTTGCGCATTACTGACACCAGCGCTGGCGCCATATTCGCTAATGGTGATGCGTTATCCGGAAATCTGGCGTTCCTTAATGCGGCGTCAGCTGGAATTGATACTGGTCGGCGTATTATGGACATGCCGCGTGCTCGCATTTCTCTGTTACGTTTAGCCACCACTGCGGTTCCACCCGTAGCTCAACATCACGTGCGATTGGTCAGTGGTGAATTAATCAGTGGCATTATGACAAGCCTAAATAATGAGTCTTTACTCCTTACACATGCACTCATCGGTGATGTGCAATTGCCACTCTCGATGATATCCCATTGGCGGTATAGCGGAGATAGCGTTATACCCATTAATCGCCTGACGTTAACCACGAAACAATCTGGATTTCTTGATGCCGGCATTGCCCCCAGCATGGACAAAACTTGGCGCAACGAACCCTTAATGATTGATGGCCAGGTAGCCGAGTTTGGTCTCGGCACTCGTGCACGTTGTAACATCTCGTTTGATGTGATGAACCCAGCGACGAGCTTCATCGCCACCGTGGCGTTAGATGCGTCGTATGGTTTACGTGGTGATGCCATGGTGCGCGTACTCGGCGATGACAAACCATTATTTGAAATCGCGCTCACGGATCATAAATCCCACACCATCGTTGTCCCATTACACGGAGCGCGCCGTATTACCTTAGTGACCGATGCCGGAGCTGATGGCACCACGATTGATGACGAAGTCATCTGGGCGTGGCCAGTGGTGGTGCGCCAGTAATATCATCGCTTAAGGTCCATATACGTTTTTGCTGGTAGGAATAATTATGCGTTTTTCTGCTCTGTGGTTCTGGTTACTGACATGCACCTGTATTGTGCCAATGATCGGAGCCGAATACGTCTGGCCGACAGAATACAGCGGTGACCAAGCGCCCGCCGGTTGGGATTTATCTACGGCGGCAAATACGACTCAACAATTCAGTAACGGCAGTATTTCCTTCAAAGGTCCCTTAGCCGCTTTTCAAACGTTGTCTCGTCCGGTTGGCATGGATGGTAATGATCGTCAACCATTAGTCATTTCAGCCGTCATTAACAGCGAACAACCGCGTGAACTCGGTGGCCTGCCCACCTTTATTGCGCTGTATTGGAATCCCACCCACGCCTTTTTTATTGGCGTGGGCGGAATGAGCGAGGGCCTTGAACGCTATGACCCAGCACGTCGACGCGGTTGGGCCTATTGGATCACCAACGGTAAAATCGAACGACGCGCCACCGAACGACAACTCTACAGCAGTGAAGCACCCGCGCATGTTCGTTTATTGGTCAGCGGTAATGACATCAGTGCCTCCATCAGTACCAACGGTATAGCTTACGAAACGCTGGCCTCATTAACGCGCAAAGACAGCGTATTTGCCGTCGCCCCAGAACGCATCGTTATCGGTCGCGGATGGTTTGGCGAAGACGCGGAAAAACGCCAACCGTTGCTCGCCAATACGGCAAATGATCCTGGGCTGAACGAAGCCGTCACCTCGGTCATTAGCCACGTACGCATCAGCAACGAGCACAGTAAATTACCGCGCGCCCGATTATCAGCAAAAGCCACCGGATTCGAAGATATTCGCCAAGAAGATTTAGATCGCACCACGGCTGAACATTGGCATTTGCTTGGCCCCCTGCCGAATAACGACAAAGAATTCGGCCCTGAACGCACACGCGACACGAAAAATGGATTACCCTTAGTGCCTGGCCATGACCTGCGCTGGAAACCAGTCACTGGTGAAGGTCCGGCTTCTCGTCGTTCAATTAATCTCAAAACACAATTAGACATGACGCAAGAGCGCCAAGTCGCATTAGCGATTACCAGTATTTATTGCGACGCACCGCGTTTCGAACGCTTTTGGTTTGATGGTGCTCGTGGAATCCAAATCTTTGTGAATGGCCGTTTGGTCGCAGATAAAAATAACGGATGGGAAGGCGATATTATACCAGATCGTTTTGCCGCAACCACTTGGCTGAACCGCGGAGAAAATGTGGTCGTCCTACGATTGTCTGCCGCTTGGGGTGGATCGTGTCGCTTTGTCTTTCGTCATGACGCTGCTTCGCCAACACAACTCATCGCCGATCATCTGCAAGCCATTGAAGCATACCATGCTGATATCGAAGGCGTTGTGCTAGCCACGCAAGTTTTCAGTCAATGGTACGAAACCTTAGGCCAGCGCCGCTTAGCTGCAGAGCTTATCGGACAGCTAACGGCCTCGCCGTCAACTGGAAATTGTGTTTTCAAAAAGTGAGTGGGAAACGTCTGCTTTTTTCGCAGCGCCAGGTTTTTTCTTTGTCGGTCCTGAGGGGCAAGTCCGTGCTGCTGGCGTGGGTCAAGGAC
>SYDV01000348.1 GCA_005801395.1 Planctomycetia bacterium
CCATAACGAGTGAGCAATTTCCCGAGCTGGCTGAGTGAATCCATGCCGTCGTCCATGACGTGCCAAAAACGCACCGGAATATGTTGTTCCGCGAGCAGGGAAACGAGGTCAGAGTCTTCAATCCAGCGCGACAACGGCGGCATCGTTTGCGCCGCTAAATCAACCAAGATTTGGCGATGAGGGTCATCAGTGATGGCTTCTGCAATACGATCAAGGCTCGCGTAATCATCAATCACCGTGCGATCGGCAAAAGAACCGTAAAAACGCTGAAATGAAGCATGTGAACGATCCGTATCGAAGCCTAAGAATGGGATTTTATGATCAATAAAATATTGTGCGATTAAACGCGACACCACCGATTTACCAACGCCACCTTTTTCTCCACCAACGAAATTAACTGCTGACATGAAAGTCTCCTGGGGATAATTTGCTCAATACGCACGCAAGAGAAAGAGGGTATTTTGTATAGAAATGTTACTGATGTAATTCGCTTTCATCCCATCCTGTACATGGAGTGAGAAAATAAGTCTAAGAATCCTGATTACCGACGTAGTTCTAGGCCAATCGACGACGAGCGACCAACCGTACTACCACGGGACAGCCACGTTGATCTTCTTGGTGTCCAACGATTTTGTTTTGTATTATTCGACCAGTGATCACATCTCATGGTGGTGTTCGTCACATTTCACCGACCTGAATCGAGTTGTCGAAGCTCAGGCGGTGCAATGAATCGCAGGCATTAGCTGCGACGGATATGTGCGCAGTACAAGAGATCGATGTCGATTATGGTGTGCCGACGTTTAGTGTCATTTCTCCAACAATCACGCGCTTATCAACAACCATTCTCTGTCCCGCGGCAGCGTAAGTCAGACCAAGGTAGACTGTCTTGTTTGAACCTATTTGATCGTACGGGGCATCAAAGCCAAGCGTCCGCAGTGCGATATCGCGCTCCAAGTCATGAACGCCAATTGGGATGCCAACGACAACAAATCAATGAGCAGCCGTCCACAATTAACTGCGTTCAACGATAACTACCACACCTACGCCAAAACCAACAATCTGCCTTTGATCAACCACTTCCCAGCATGGCAGGAACTCAAGGACAGGGATCCTAAGCGTTTCCACGCCTTCATCCCATACGGCACCCACCCGAACAAGGAGGGCAGACTGGCGATCACTTGGCCCGCGGTAAAGGCGTTGCTTGAACGCGCGTCGACGTCCGACAAGCGTTGAACACGCCTACGCAGACGGGGGACTTCTGAACTTGCATCGCTTTTGTTGACCTATGAACGACAGCTCATTGCTGTCTCTTAGCCATCGGTCAACAAAAGTGATACAAGTTCACACCTTCAGATCGAATAAAGGATTAATGATCCGAAATTGGTATAAAAATTCCAACACGTGGCGAGTTATTCAAATTCCTGAATTCATTTTATCATCATCAAGGACTCATAACGCTGCGAAATGGTGCTGCTGGCAGACCGGCGGCATTGTAGAGCGTGCATTCTGGATTATCGGCCCAAGCATAACGGACAGCCATCGGCTTCAGAATAGCGGTGTGACGAAGCTCTACCGTGTCGCCGACAATTGATGCTTCAGCTGGAAAAAACTTCAGGTCGTCTCCAGCAATTTCGAAGCCGAGGAGCCTACCGCCTTTAGCGATTATTCCGCCGCTCGTATGCGCAAATGTGACTGTCACTTTCCGTCCACGGATGGTAGCCTGCTGAAATACAGGCCCTGAATATTCATTCGTCCTTCCGTAAATTTTCGCCAAGGCGATCAATACTAGGCGATGGCCGACGTCTTGTTTATTTTGGGGATGGACATTCGTGGCTTCGCCAATGTCGATGGTCACCGCCATTCCGGTATTCGGAACGTCTTTGGAACTGCGCTTACCGTCAAGGACGGGATAAGTGCGCTTGCCGCCAATGTACCGAGGAATTTTCGGCGACTGAGGGCATTTGGTTCGATATCATTGGCGTACATTGCGATATCCTACGAGACCGAAAACAAGATATCACTGCGACTCTGTTGCACTGAGAGTCCGTTTTTTCGTCATTTGTTTTGGGATATTGCCCCAAACCCCATGTTCCTTAATCGCCGTTTGTTGTGCGCTCCACTAAAAAAAGGTCGAGTAGACGCAAGGGCGACCAGATTGCCCGACAGTGGCTTGAAGGCTTCCATTAGTTAGCTTGGACGCATGACTCGATACCTTCTATTTATCCTGATCGCGTTTCCCATCGCTGTTACGGCTCTGGTCGAGGCGGGTGAAACTCAATGGCCGCAATTTCGCGGGCCAGGTGGTCTTGGCCTTGGAACGGGAAAACCACCCATCGCTTTTAGCGCGGAAAAAGACGCGGAGAAAAACCTGCTGTGGAAAGTCGAGGTACCGCATGGTCATTCGTCTCCCTGTATCTGGGAGAATAAAATTTTCCTGACGGGTCTGGATCAGAATAAATTAATAACGTTTTGCCTTGATCGCACAAATGGCACCGAATTATGGCGTGCCGTTGCTCCCGTGGATAAAATTGAATCGACGCATCGCATCGGTAGCGCGGCTGCGCCAACGCCCTGTACGGATGGTGAACTGGTCTATGTCTATTTCGGCTCATTTGGACTATTGGCTTATGACCTGAAGGGCCAAGAAATCTGGAACAAGCCATTGCCTGTCCCCGTCGTTGAATTCGGCACTGGTGCGTCACCGATATTGGCAGGCGGCAACGTTATCATCGTCAGTGATCAAGACACCGGTGGTTACCTATTAGCCGTCGATGCACGCACCGGAACAGACGTTTGGCGCGTCGATCGTTCTGATTTTCGTCGTAGTTTTTCATCACCCTTCTTATGGAAACATGACGACACCGAAGAAATCATCATCGCAGGCTCTCTCTGGGTGCGTAGCTACGAGGTGAAAAACGGACAGGAACGCTGGTCTTGCCACGGTGTGGCGCGCGTGTCGAACGCGACACCAACCGCCGGTGATGGGATGCTGCTAGTATCCAGCTGGAATATTGGCGGCGACGAGAGTGATCGCATTATCGTGCCCCCTTTCGAAGAATTTATGCTCACGAATGACAAAGATAAAGACGGGATGATCGTCAAAGAAGAATTCCCGAATGGCCCGCTGAAAAGCCGATTTTCACAAATTGACGTGAACAAAGACGAACGCGTCACGCATGATGAATATAACCACACACGCAGCATGTTTGCACGTGCGGAAAATCAGCTCTTTACTATTAAGCCTGGCGGAAAGGGCGACATCACCGCCACGCATCTGTTATGGAAAACTAATAAACACCTCCCCTACGTGTCTTCACCACTCTGGTATAATGGCCGCATCTATGCCATGAAGAATGGTGGGCTGGCTTCGTGCTACGAGGCAAAAGATGGAAACATTTTATATCAAGCTGAACGCGTCGATGCCGCCGGTGATTATTATAGCTCCTCCATTGGCGCGAATGGTTGCCTTTATATCGCCTCACAAAAAGGAACGGTAGTGGTGCTTGAGGCCGGGGACGCCTTCAAAGTTTTGGCGCGAAATCAATTAAATGAAGAAATTTTTGCCACTCCCGCTATCCTTGATGGCCGCATCTATATCCGCACCGTGAAACATTTATTTGTCTTTGGCGAATAAATAACTGAGTTGATTTTTTTTGCATTAAATAACTTTGACGTCATCCGTCTGCTTGGAGCAATGTGAAACCCTGGATATTATTAGATGCCGCAACGATTCCCGGCGGTGGCGAGCTAAAACTTTATCAGCATGTCAAAGATTACGCCATCCGTGTCGATCGCGATGAATTAATGAATAGCATGTCGCACGGTTCAGAAGATGCGCTCGCACGCCTCGCGTTCGCTCGCCTTGGTGCACGTTCGCAACGCCAAGTATTAATTGGCGGCCTGGGTATGGGTTTCACGGTTGCTGCAGCTTTACGCGATGCCGGTCCTGATGACCGCATCACCGTTGCGGAATTAATGCCAGCCGTAGTGGCCTGGAATCGTGGTCCGCTGGCACAACTTGCTGGAAATCCGTTAAGTGATCCGCGCGTCAGCGTCCATACCGGCGATGTCGCCGCATTATTGCGCTCACAAACGTCCGCTTATGACCTTATTTTACTCGACGTCGACAATGGCCCACAAGCGCTAACCACAACGGCAAATCACTGGCTCTATGGAACCGCCGGTCTGGCAAAGTCATGTGCCGCACTGCGGCCAGGCGGTGTTCTTGCCGTGTGGTCTGCCGGTCCGGATGATTCCTTTACTCGCCGCATGCGCCACGCTGGTTTTCAGGTCTCCATCGAACAAGCCCGCGCCCACGGCAATCGTGGCACACGCTTCATTATTTGGCTGGGGATTAAACCTGGGAAAAAACTACCACCTTCTACGGGCCAAACACCTGCACCGACACGTGCCTCGACGACCACTTAATGACTACACCCATCGCATGCGAAAGAAATAAATGAAAAATAAACTCGCCCTATTCCTATTCATCCCAATCTGGGCAGCGTGCGCTGCGGATCCACTGGTGCCCAACTTCAAAGCGATTGATGTCGATATCAAGGTCGAGATCGGTTACGGAATCGCGGTAGCCGATGTGAATGGGGATAAAAAACCCGATATTTTACTTGCCGACAAAAACCTCATCGTCTGGTACGAAAATCCATCGTGGACCAAACATATTATGGCAGAGCATTTAACGATGCATGATCATGTGTGCATTGCGGCACAGGATATTGATGGTGACGGTAAGTGCGAAGTCGCGGTAGGCGCAGGCTGGAATCCGAGCGACACGCTCAATAGTGGCGCGGTATTTTATCTGATCCCCCCAACTGATCGGACCCAGAAATGGGAATCTGTCGCTTTACCACATGAACCAACGGTTCATCGCATGCGTTGGGTGAAAAATGACACCAATCATTTCGACCTCGTCATGGTACCGTTGCATGGTCGTGGAAATAAACCTGCCACTGGTGAAGGCGATGGCGTGAAAATAATTCGTTATCAAAAACCAGCCCATGTTAAAGATCCATGGGAAACCGATGTCCTCGATGCCTCGATGCACAAGACCCATAATTTTGATCCCGTGCAATGGGACACCGACGCCGCACAAGAAATGCTGGTCGGCGGTAAAGAAGGCGTTTTCTTATTAAATCCTGGTACTAACCAATCGACGATGACCCAACTCTCTGGCACGGAAAGCGGCGGTGCAGGTGAAGTGCGGCTCGGAAACATGGGTAACAATCAACGTTTCATCACCACCATCGAACCGATTCACGGAAATAACCTGGTAGTTTACACCGCACCCACGTCACCCGACACCAAAACGTTATGGACACGCAACGTGCTCGATACATCCCTCGCTGATGGCCACGCACTCGCGTGCGGCGATTTATCTGGCATGGGGCGTGACCAAATTGTCGTCGGCTGGCGCGCCATGAACAAACCCGGCGTTAAAGTGGGCATCAAACTCTTCACACCGATGGACAACGAAGGAAAAATTTGGCATCAAACCATGATCGACGACAACACCATGGCGTGCGAAGATTTGTGTTTGGCCGATCTCGACGGAGATGGCAAAATTGACATCGTGGCGGCTGGTCGGGGAACGAAGAACGTGAAAGTGTACATGAATCTAGGCGTCGGGCGTTGATATACGCCCCTGATTTTTCAACTCACTCATTTCACTGACATTAAATGAACTCCATATTTTCATTGCTCAAAGGGGTAAAAGACCGCGTGCGCGATGAAAAAAGAGGATGCACGGATCATCGGTGAAACGAACGTGCGAGGTCGGAAATTCGGTGCTAGACGCACGCGATTTGACCGTAGAAATACGGTCCTAAGCACCCTGCCACCAAGATCGGCTTATGAAACGTTCACTCGATAAAACTCAAGAAAAAGATACAACTCAAGATAAAGCACGTGCTGCCGCAGCCATTGAGCTTGCTGATGCGCTAAACGCTGAATTCCGTGACCCTCGTAGCGCTCTAAAAGGTATTGGTAGAGACACCATGGATAAACTACTCATCTATCACAAAATAGCTGAAAAGGCTGAGATGATGCTGGCGAAGAAACAGCTAAAAGCTGCCCAGGTAGACCTGCCTGACGACACCGAATCTTGACGAAAAATTACATTATCCGAAAAAAGTACAGACTGCATTTAAATAGGTAACCCAGGCACGCTTTGAGCAATTCAGCGCCGTTCTGTTTAACCTATTTGGTCAATTGCGAACCAAAGCGTTTTATGAACGCCCAATTCTTCATTCATCATGCATACTCATGATGAATGAACACTTATCCCGGAGCGCCTGCCGCAATAATAAAGCTATAAGCAGCTGTGGCGATGATGGAGGGGCCAAATGCGGCCTCAAACGTTGGGACAGTCCAATGCGTCGTTCTATCCAATGTAATGGTCATAGGTCTTTGATTTAACGCATAGGCACGCACTCGGTAGGTGCGTGCAAGCAAGGGCGCCTCGTATCCCTGCACCGGAGTTTGGTGCGATGAATATCCTTTACGCGAACCAGCTGGTAATCCGGTCGTATCTTGATTCGCGGCAATACTGGTCGTGGTTGGCGGTAAATC
>SYDV01000349.1 GCA_005801395.1 Planctomycetia bacterium
CTTCCGTACTTCCGGACTTCCGGACTTCTGGACCCTGATAGACTTCCGGACTAGTGAGTAATGCTACCGCGTCACCCTGCACCGGGAAAATATTCGGATAATTTTCAATCGCCTGCTTCATCCACGCGGCGTATTCCGTTTTATCGCATTGCGCGCGCGGACTCCACATCGCTGGACCTTTACTGAGTCCCAGTTGACGGAACTGAATGCCGGTGGCATCGGTCGCCAATGCCATTAATCCACCTAGCGCATCAATCTCGCGCGCTAATTGTCCTTTAGCCACTCCGCCAATCGATGGATTGCAGCTCATCTTGCCAATGGTGTCTAAATTGCCGCTGACTAAGGCCGTGCGGCATCCTAAACGTGCTGACGCCGCTGCGGCTTCTATTCCCGCATGGCCGCCACCAACCACAATCACATCGTACGTATTTCCAGGCATGGTCGGGGATCATGGGGAAATTGTTGAACTTCCCAGGGGCAGTGGGCGCATGGAGCCGCATTGGGGGTAACGGAATTGCGAATATCGGTGTCCGATTGAACCCATGGTGATCAATCATGGATTGGTGACAGAACCACCAATCTGGAATGAGGTAATTTCCGTCAGGTTCGATTGCTAACGGACGTGATAGTAGTCAGTACACTTAATCCTTGGAGTTTAAACGGTATGTTTGAAGAGTCGCGATTTTCTCGTCTGTTCACGACGATTTGTTTTACGCCATGTTTATTGCTGGTTCTGTTGACCGTGGTAGAGGCGGCTGAACGAAAACCTAATATAATATTTGTCTTGTCGGATGATCACAGTTACCCGTATTTAGGTTGCTATGGCAGCAAAGATTTGAAAACCCCAAATTTAGATCGTCTAGCGGCAGAAGGCGCACTATTTCACCGCATGTTCACCAGCGCCCCACAATGTGTGCCGTCGCGTGCTGCTTATTTGACTGGACGATCAGCCGTTGCCTGCCGCATGACGCGATTCAGTTCGCCATTGCCGAAAGACGAAATTACCTTTCCTGAAATACTTAAACGAGATGCGGGATATTTTGTTGGTGTCCTGGGTCGTAGTTATCATTTAGATGGCTCAGGTAAAAAAGCAGGTGAAACACAGAAAGTATTTGAAGAATATGGTCTCAAAACGTTCACTCAACGATTTGACTATGTTGATGCAACAGGGCAGGGGAATATTGGGAAAACCATGACGGAGTTTTTTGATAAATGTCCGAAAGAAAAACCATTTTGCTTGTGGGTGAACTTTAGTGATCCGCATCACCCATGGGACTCGGGAAAAAATCCGCCCGCGGCTGCTACGTTAACTGTGCCAGGATTTTTGCCTGATTTACCAGGCGTACGTAAAGATTTATCGGCATATATGGGCGAAATCGAGAGTGCAGATGATGAGTTTCAACGGGTTATGGATATCGTTAAAACCCGAGCTGGCTTAGACAATACCTTGGTGATTTTTGCTGGTGATAACGGCATGGCATTTCCGAGTGGCAAAGGCTCTTTACATGATCCCGGACTTCACGTTCCGTTAATTGTGTGGTGGCGAGGTGTGATTAAACCAGGAATGAACTCGAACGCCCTTATTTCAGGCGAAGACATTGGTCCCTTGTGTTTACAGGCTGCCGGATTGCCAGTGCCGGAGCGCATGAGTGGCATTGGTTTTTTGCCATTATTACGCGGCGAAGCATTCACTGAGCGTACGCATATTTTTGGCGAACGTGGACCTCATGGAAGTGCGACCTTTACCGAAAAGACCACTGCGAATGCCGTTGATTATAGCCGCTGCGTGCGCAGTGCTGGATATAAACTCATTTATAACATCACGCCTAATTTAAAATATGGACCGGTCGACAGTGGTGGAAATCCAAGCTGGAAAGAAATGACCGCCGCCTTTGAGTCTGACCGTCTCGCCAGTGAATTTAAGAAACTTTATTTTACCAGCCCACGTCCAGTTTATGAATTGTATGATTTGAACAAAGACCCTCATGAACTACAGAATCGTTATGGCGAAAATGAGTACGACGCCATCACCTTAGAGTTAAAATTAGCCCTGCAGAAGAAAATGATTCTTGATTACGATTATATTCCATTGCCGATCGAGCCATCGAAATAATAGGGCGCTATTCTCTTGCCACATCCACTGCGCGATAGGCGGCGATGACGGCTTGTTCGCCATCCGCGCCTTTGCCCGCGTTACCGTGCTCCATACCGATGACGCCGTTGTAACCTTTGTTATGGAGATGTTGAAAAATATTGCGGTAATTTATTTCACCCGTTCCAGGTTCTTTACGGCCTGGATTATCACCGGATTGGAAATACGCAATTTCGTCCCAGCAGGTATCAATGTTGGAGATTAAATTCCCTTCACTGATCTGTTGGTGATAAATGTCATACAGTATTTTGCACGATGGACTATTTACGGCTTTGCAAATGGCGTAGGCCTGATCGCTATAGCGCAAATAGGCTCCGCCATGATTCGCGTGCCAATTGAGCGGCTCTAACACCATAGTTAATTCATACGCTTCTAGAATTTCACTCGCGCGTCGTAGTAATTCTACCACATTGGCAAATTGAAAACCATCGGCCAGTCGTGGACCGCCGCCTTTATTCCATTTGGGATCATCAATGTGCTGCTGATCAACTGACCCAGGAACAACGGTCATCCATTTGGC
>SYDV01000350.1 GCA_005801395.1 Planctomycetia bacterium
AAAGCATTCAAAGGTAAGTTAGAAGGCGCGGAAAAGACCATGCGTACAAATACGCCGGTGGTCACCACGATTAAGTGCCCGAAATGCGAAAAACATTCGCTTGCGATTCGCACGGCAAAAACTGGCGTCTTTTTAAGTTGCACGGGTTATAATCTGGACAAAAAGGATACAAATTACTGTGCACATACGGTGAACTTAGTTTCCGGTGATGAAGCAGAAGCCGTGGTGGAAACCAACGCCGATCCTGAAGCGACCGAAGCCAGTGAGGCAGAAACCCGGCTCTTTATTAGCAAACGCCGCTGCGCCATCTGTTCCACCGCGATGGATAGTTGGTTAGTCGATGAAACGCGTAAATTGCATATTTGTGGACGTAATCCCGATTGCGCTGGATCTCAGGTCGAAATGGGCCAATTTAAAATTAAAGGTTATGACGGTCCCGTCATTGATTGCGATCGCTGCGGAAAAGCTATGCAGCTTAAGACCGGACGCTTTGGTAAATATTTTGGCTGTAATGGATATCCTGATTGTAAAAATACGCGTAAACTATTACGCAACGGCCAAGCAGCACCACCTAAGTGCGATCCAATTCAGATGCCGGAGTTAATCTGCTCCGATGGCAAAGCGCATTACGTACTGCGTGATGGCATGTTGGGATTGTTCTTAGCGGCAAGCACTTATCCGCGTTTACGCGAAACGCGCCCACCGAAGGTCGAAGACTTACGTCGTCATATTAAAGAATTAGATCCTAAATTTCATTATTTAGCCAATGCCACAGCGGTTGACCCGAATGGAAACGCGGCCTTGGTGCGTTTTAGCCGTAAAACCAAAGAGCATTATCTAGCCAGCGAAAAAGATGGCGAGGCGAGTGGCTGGGCGTCATTTTTGGTGGATGGCAAGTGGGTAGAAAAAGCGGTGGAAGCCGACAGTAAGCCAGTGCGTAAGAAGAAAAAATAACGATTAATTGCCCACACACGAGAATATGACGAGGTTGCCATGTCCGACATAACCGAATCGCCACAAACGTTAGATGGCCATTATGTTTTACATGATTGCTACAGCGTTATGTGGTCGGCATGGCAATCGTTGTCGCCACAAGAACGTGAAGCCATTGCGACTGAGGCTGGACAATGGTTGCAGGATGAAGCCGGCGTGGGGCAAATTTATTCAGCGCTCTATAGTATGATGGGGCATAAATCGGATATCATGCTGGTGCATTATCGCAGTAAATTAGAAGCGCTCAATCGAACTGAACGAGGCTGGAAACGTTTACGTATTGCGGGGTATCTGCGTTCTACTTATTCCTATTTTTCGGTTATTGAAGCGAGTCTCTACGAGGCGACGGCAATCGCACAGCGTAAAGTAACGACGAAGGGTCTAGCGCCGAACAGTAAAGAATATCAAGAAGAGTTTGAAAAAGAATTAACCAAAGAAAAGAAAGTATTAGAAGGACGTGTCCTGCGCACTATCCCAGACCAACGATATCTTAGTTTCTATCCCATGAATAAACGTCGTGGTGAACACGTTAATTGGTACAGCCTGTCGATTGATGATCGACGCGCTTTAATGCGCGGTCATGGTAAATTAGGCCACAAATATGCTCGCGAAGTCACTCAGGTTATTGGTGGATCAATTGGCTTAGATGATTGGGAATGGGGCGTATCTTTGCACAGTAACGATCCCTTGGCAATTAAACGCTTGGTTACCGAAATGCGTTTTGATCCAACCAGTTCACTTTACGCTGAATTTGGCCCATTTTATTTTGGCATTCGTCAGCAACCAGAGGATCTGCCGATGTTTATGTCAGGGGGATTGTCTTAGAAGTTGTTTTGAAGCTCGCGCACGTCGACCGACTTGATCTCTAGCGTCCCACCGGCGTTGGAAAAAACTCAGAATAGCTCTGCTATTCCTTAGGCTTTTCCGCCTAAGTACCCTGAACAGGGTAAGGTTGATGCGCTTGATCTGTGGCGTTTGTCTTGGCGGAAGTTTCAAAACAAGGTCTTAATTAATCGTTACGACAGCAGAGTGAAAATTACCACTCTTCTTGTTCTCGCAATGTTTCTGATAACCATCGTAACGTATCGCACATAGCTGGATGCCCCTGTGTACGCCAAGGGCTGATGACGCGATAGAAGGCGAATTCTTCTAAGACATCACTTGATTGAGTGGTTGGCATGGTGGCAATTGCGTCGACCGTTTTTTGTGCTAATTCGCACATGGTGGTTAAATCGGTAATAATGTCGGCGGTTATGGCTTCTTGGTCGTTATCTAAAACAGAATCAAGGCGACGGTAAGCTCCATCCAAATGATGTTGGGTAAAAAAATCCTCAAAGCGTTTACGCCATAAGTAACCCAATTCACCGTGGTCTTGGGTCTGTGGCAAACTGGAGTCGGCCATGTTCGCGGAAGGGGGCACGGCGGCGATAAAATGTAATAATCGAGCTTCGGCTCGATGAAGATACAATTTAATGATGGTGAGTTGCTCCTCCCAGCGGCGAAAGGTATGAGTAAAAGCGGGGTCGCCATGACCAGCCGTAAAGCAATCCTCCAACCATTGATCCAAGGCCGTGCGCAAACCCGTAAGTGCTTGTTGTAAACGATTTGCCGCTGGTTGTTGATCCGGATTTAGCATAAGGAATAAACAGTCGAAGGTATTTGAAGTTTGGGAAGTATTTTAATCTCAATGGTTTGCATTGCTGGTCACAAGGGATGAGCGGTGGCGCTTGCGAACATCAAAGCAGGTGTGAATCGATACTGGTGCGTAACTGAAATTGAGTGTATCCTGGCAGGAATCGCCCGTCCAGGACCCTGGCAGCGACATCAGACCCATCATTAAGTGAGTAAGTGTGCCCTTATGGCAGAAGACCTATTCGGTAATCGTCGCTTTAAACCAGCCGCCGCTAAGGCCGCCGTTGTCGATGACGACAGCGGTGAAAAATATCGCACGGCCGCTACGAAAACGGTGCAAATTGGCGAGGCGGAGTTACTTGCGGAAGTCGACCGCGTCCCATCGCTGCCGGCTGTGGTTCAGGAAATTATGGCGAAGGTCGGCAGTCAAAAAAGTTCAGCGCAAGATTTTGACGAATTAATCCGCAAGGACATGGTTATCGCGGGTAAGTTAATGAAAATGGTAAACAGCCCTTTCTATGGCTTGGCCAACCCCGTGTCATCGATTTCTCAAGCGGTAAACATTGTCGGTTTCGCGTCATTAAAAAGTTTAGTGTTGGCGGCGTCCGCTTCGAATTTGATGGTCGCCGATTTGGCGGCTTATGGTTTTATGCCTCAAGGATTATGGAAAAACAGTATTAGCACAGCTGTGTTAGCGCGGGAAATTGCGAAGCGCTGCGGGGTTGGCAAAGATGAGGCTGAAGAATATTTTCTAGCCGGACTTATGCGCGATGTTGGTATGTTGGTTTTGGGGCCAGTCATGTCGCGAAACGGCATTACCTTGCGCAAAATTGAGGGTAGTAAGGATGACATTCTCACCCGCGAACGGCAGGCAATTGGTTTTGACCACTGTTGGGCTGGTGAGCGCGTGGCGGAAAAATGGCGTTTACCCGAAACGTTGTCGGTCATAATTGGTAAACACCACCGCATCCCAAACAGCTTGTCCGACACACAAATGAAACAATTAGCGACGGTGCGTTATGCAGAACGCTTAGGTTATATGGTAAACGCTGGGGTCGTGACTGATCACCCATTTGATGCTAAAATTGACGGTGTCTTATTGAAGGCCGTTGGATTAACCGCGATTAAATTTCAAGAGTTGGTGGTAGATGTACCCAAAATAGTCGAAAAAGCTGGTAATTCTCTCGAGTAATTAGCGAATGATTCCAATTTTTCTTAGCTGTGTGCACATGTATGTAATGTCGATTCAGGCGAATCGATCATTGCTTTATAGGCAGGTTATAAGGTAGACTTGCCAACATGAACGACGAAGAAATAAATTCAACGAATCCGGCAGTGGTATCAGCTTATGTTACTCCGACGTTAGCTGCCATGGCAGATGCATTGGTTGGAGTGGAAAGTAGTCGTATATTAGTCAGTCGTATCGAAGAATTGCTGACGGCCATGCAGGCAACTCCTGCGCGTCTTTTGCTTTTTGATGGTGACGCCCAAGTTTTTTATAGCGCTGTATGTTTTGGTTGCCCACCAGAACGTGAAGACGTTCCGCTTGCACAGGCGCTCAATCAGCCTCCACCGCGATTTCATATCATGCGTAGTCATGGTGATTGGGTGGGCGCTCTGGAAATTGAAGCAACTGAATCGTATCAGAAGGATCTGGTCGAATTATTATGTACGATATTAGCGCCAACTCTGATTAGCATTCATCGGCATGAATCTGTGGTAAAACAATTACGCGAAGTGCGCGAAGAGGTGACGCAAATACTTGGCGCAGGGCAACTATTGCGCCATTTGGACGTCGACATGTTGTTGGTTAA
>SYDV01000351.1 GCA_005801395.1 Planctomycetia bacterium
CAAAATCCAAATGCGCCAATTCCAATCGATTATGGCGGGGTTAAACCAGCAGGATTTTTGAGCCAACTATTACCACAACTATTAATTATTGGCTTACTCATTGGCTTATTTTATTTCTTTGTTCTTCGTCGCATGGGCCAAGGCGGGGGCGTGCTATCATTTGGAAAGAGCCGCGCACAGCTCATCACTAAGGGAAAGACGGGAAAAACATTTAAAGACGTCGCTGGGATTGATGAAGCGAAAGAAGAAGTTGAAGAACTGGTCGCTTTTTTAAAGAACCCGAAAAAGTTCCAGAAACTTGGCGGACGTATTCCTCGTGGCGTGTTATTGGTTGGCCCTCCAGGTACAGGAAAAACCTTACTCGCGAAAGCCATCGCTGGTGAAGCCGATGTTCCGTTTTATTCCATCAGCGGTTCCGATTTCGTCGAAATGTTTGTTGGCGTTGGCGCCAGTCGCGTGCGTGATTTATTCTTACAAGCGAAAGAAAACTCACCTTGTATTATTTTCATTGATGAAATTGATGCCGTCGGCCGCAAACGTAGCAACGGAACAAATTCTGGGGGACACGACGAGCGCGAACAGACGCTAAATGCCATTCTCGTTGAAATGGATGGGTTTGGCTCTGGTGACAAAGTTATTATTATTGCGGCAACTAATCGTGTTGACGTGCTTGATCCGGCGTTGTTGCGCCCTGGACGATTTGACCGTCATATTTCGGTTAATTTACCAGATATCGTAGGTCGCGAGCAGATTTTGAATGTTCATGCGAGTAAAGTAAAGATGGGTGAAGATTGCGACTTGTCGATTATTGCCCGTGGTACTCCAGGATTCAGTGGCGCCGATTTAGAGTCGATGATTAATGAATCGGCATTAAATGCAGCACGCTTTGATCAAGAACAAATTAAGCATAAAGATTTAGAATACGCTCGTGATCGAGTTGCATTTGGCCGTGAAAAGAAAAGCGGCTCACGTGCCATGCCAGAAAAAGAACGTCGTATCACGGCTTATCACGAAGCAGGTCACGCCATTCTGCAAATGCTGGTCGAAGAAAAAGACGACCTGCATAAAGTAACCATTATTCCGCGAGGTCGATCACTCGGTTCGACGATGCATTTACCAAGCGAAGATCGTCACACGCATGGACGGCGTAAATTAATGTGCGATATCGCCATCCTTTTTGGCGGAAGAATTGCCGAAGAAATGTTTTGTCTTGACATTACCACGGGTGCATCCAATGACATCGAACGCGCAACGCAGTTAGCACGTGGGATGGTCTACGAATGGGGCATGTCAGATAAAATGGGGCCATTGAAGTATACAGAGGATCGCGAAAATATTATGGGCGGCGATGCGGCCATTGCAGTCGGTAGCCAAACCCGTCGGGAGCTCGACGAAGAAGTCCGTCGCATCATCGACCAGCAGTATCAAAAAGCCAAGGAACTCATTATTGCCAACAAAGATAAGTTGGAATGTGTTGCTCAATCTTTGTTAGAACATGAAACATTAGACGCGGCACAAGTGCGTATTTTAATGGATGGTGGTGAATTGCCGCCTCGACGTCCGACGATCATGATAAGCAAGACTGATGTCGCTGAAGGAGAAACAAAACCAGAGAGCGAACGTAATCCAATGAGCCCTGCGCTCGAACCAAAGTTAGCTTAATCTCAGATATTTTTTTCTGCCAATATGCGGTGCTTCGCCTTGCGAAGCACCGCATATTTTTTTAGTTAGACACCTAGTTGGGCGGCCAATTTTTTGAGCGCTGCAAGATCTCGTTTACCCGTCCCAAGCTTGGGAATGGCTTCGACATGATGTACGTCACGTCCACGTGGCCGCCAAAGCGCAGGCAAATGATCAAGTGAACTGAGTAATTTTTCCCAATCACCAGTAAACCCCGTGTGGAGAATTAAAAGTCGCTCGCCACGACTTTGATCACTGACAGCGGCGACCGCAATTTCGATACTGCTGTCTTCACTAATAAGGGATACAATTGCTGTTTGCACAGCAATTTCGACATTGTCTAGCGGAACCATTTCACCACCGATTTTAGCAAAACGCGCAAGTCGACCAGTGATGTGAATAAATCCATCGTCATCAATGCGACCAATATCTCCCGTGTTATAGCCATCTAACAAAAATGCTTTTTCAGTGAGATCAACGCGATTGAGATAACTACGCATACGGCTTGGACTACGCACGACCAGCAATCCCTCTTCGCCAGTCGGTAGGGGTTCTAAGGTCGTTGGGTCAATGGTGAAAACATGAATTCCTGGTAACGGACGTCCAACGGTTCCATCGCGATGACGAATTTCATTCACTCCATCGCGTTTCAGCGGCAATAAATTTAATGAAACAACCGGCGCTAATTCGGTGCAACCATAACCTTCCAGCAATGTTGCCCCAAATCGGGCTAAGAATTGCTCTTTCAAATCGGCAGGGCACCGCTCTGCCCCAGCGACGGCAAAACGCAGTGTGCTAAATTGTTCGGGCTCTACGCGTCGCATATAATTACGAATAAAGGTAGGAGTACTCAATAAAAATGTAGCGCGACTAGAAGCGGCTAATTTACCTAAACCTTTGGCGTCCGTTGGATCTGGTTGTGATGCAACGGGTAGTCCAAGAACCAGCCCGAGCCAGAAACCAGGTATTAAACCAAAGCTATGAAATAAAGGGAGGGGACTGAGAACGACGTCGGTATCGCTATTTAATTCGAGTCCCTCGCTAACCGCACGGATATTTGCCAGTAACTGTTGATGGGTTAATTCCACTCCTTTCGGATCGCCAGTTGAACCCGAACTAAAAATGACTGTGGCGACCGATTTTGGCCGCGCTTTGTCGAGCCAACGTAAAGGCATGCAATAGGCGCCGATTGCAGCAATAAAAACTTCAATTTTTGATGGCTTTGCCATGATTTCGTCAAGTAAGATAACTTTTTGTTTTAATTCTAAATCGCCCAGGCGTTTTAAGTAGGGCGTTGCGCTGATGATGGTGTGGATATTGGCCAATTCGCACATGCGTTGTAGCTGCGCGTTGCCAACGGTGTGATTGAGATTAATCGCGGTTCGACCATTTAGCATAAGCGCTAAATTTACTAACGATCCGCTGCGACCGGGCGGTAATAGTACACCAATAGATGGCTCACCTTTCGGTAAGGCGAGTTTTGTAATAAGAACACGCGCAACGGCAACTAATTGCCACATGGGTAAAGAGCCGCCGGCATCGCTGACAGCAACGCGAAAAGGATGACGACGCATACTGGCCAGAGTTGCTGAACCCAGGGTACGCGAATCGTTATCGGCGCGGATTTGTGCAGCTTCATAACTGAGTGTCATAACGGCGTTTCGGGCTTTTGCAGCAGATGTTGATGTGGGTAATGCGGCTCCGATACGCAAGGTGACCGGACGCCATGGGCGTGGCCACGCGCGCGACGCTGCACGACTGCTTATCGTGCCCCATAATCCGTCCAAATGTGCGGGGACAATAGGGACGCCAGCGCGGGAAGCGATGCGTTCTAAACCGGATCGGAAGGTGTCCATTTGTCCGCTACGAGTAAGTTTTCCTTCTGGGAATATGACGACGACTTCGCCAGCTTTGGCCGCATTCACCGCAGCATCAATAGACGCTAACAAAGCGCGCCGCGAATCTTCTGCGTCTACAGGAATTACGCCAGCAGCGCGCATAAATAAACCAATGACGGGCAAATCAACAAAACGGCGATAAACGAGAAAGCGACCTCGGCGGGGTAAATGACTCGCTAAGATAATACCATCACTGTAGCTCAAATGATTGCATACAACTAAGCAGCCACCAGTAGTTGGCATATTTTCAGCACCGTAAAGACGGACATTATAAGCTATTTTAACGGTTACGGAAATAATCCATCCTGCGAATTGGCTACGGAAGTGGAAAAGAACGATTAATGCCATGAAAATGGTAAAAACACCGCAGCAGATAAAAGCTTGTGGCGTTGATAGTCCACTTTTGATTAACAATTGAAACGAACCAGCGGCAATAAAAGTACCAAACGAGCCAAGAACACTAACCGCCGACATGACTAAATTACGTTGGAGCGGTGTGGCGCGTTCTTGTAGCAAAACAGTGACAGGGACTTCCCAGATACCAGCACCAATACCTGTGATAATCAGCCAAAAAATAATAATAGCTGGTGAACGAGCGCTTTCGGCTAAGCTCATATCTTGCCAGGCGGTCAAACCGACGAAGGCAAAAGCACAGCCGGCCATTAATGCGCCAAATAATGGCGCACCAGCGGGAAATGCTTTTGCAATTAATCGTGGGGCAAGAAAAGAGCCAATTACCATCCCAACAACCAAGGCTAAAAATAATCCAACGGTTCCAGCTTCAGAGAGACCATACACGACGCTACCGAGGGTTGATAATCCAGCAAAAGTGGCACCACCCAAAGCCCAAAAACCTGCGAGCGCTAATGCCGGTGTCCAGGTACCTGGATTGTGATTGAGCGACTTAATCTGATGAATAACCATCCAAGGCATAGCAATTGGCGTATGCGGGGCTTGTGCTGGTAATGGCGGAACGCGGTATGCGGCAATTATACCGGCCGTGCATAAAATGGCGCTGACTATAGCTAAGGACCAGACAGTGGCATGAGGCGAAGCCGTGATGCCAACAAAAGCAAAAACTGATGAAACCCATGCTTTATCCGTACAAATAGCCAGGACGGTACCGCCAAGAATGGCCATCACCGTGACTGCTGCGATGACGCCATTTGCTTTACTTAAACGTTGATTATCGACTAATTCAGGAATGACGGCCAATTTTACGGGCGCAAAAAATGTACTCGCAATCGCCAATAAGGTGAGGGCGGTCAGCATCATGGTCGGTGATTGGATGGCGAAGCCCCAAATACCGAGCGCAGCAATTGGTACATCAGCAATACGCGCAGCGCGAATAATCAAATGTTTTGGTAAGCGATCACCTAAACTTCCAGCTAACGGAGCGAGTAATATAAATGGTGCGCTAAAAAGCATGAGGGCCCACGAACCATAAGTTGCACTTAATGTTTCGGCTTGGGATTTATCCTCTGGGTAAGCAATAACGGCGGCGGCGGCTAATGCGATGATAGCGACTTGTCGAAATAGATTATCGAGACCAGCGCCAATAATACAGGCAATGACATGGCCTGCGAACCCAGTTTGTTGTGGGGGCAAAGCCGTAATGGATGCGGGCGAAGTCGTTGGTAGGGATTTGGTCGTTAGCACGGTGGTCGACATAATCATGTCCTTGGTTGATGACAATAGATAACGATCGATAACAAATAAGTCAATAGGCAACAGTGAAATCAGTCGTATGGGTCTATGTAAACCCAGCTCGATTCAACGTAATCTGGTCTAGATAGCCAAAAAAGTGGCCCTAGACAGTCACTTCATTCTCTCACTATGCAGTTCATTATCAGGAATTTTGGCATGGACTTTCACGAAGTTAATGAAGTTACCGTCATCGAAATCGTCAATGAAGAGTGCCAATCATTGATGCGCATCGTTGAGCCAATGTTGGCGAATGGGAAGCGCTCTTTTGTGTTTAATATGGCACAATCCAATTTTTTGAACTCGGTGAATATCGCCGCAATTATTGCAACACGGAACAAAATTGCTGCAGAACGGGGTAAAGTCGCCGTTTGTAATTTGACTCCCAATATCAAAGCCGTGTTTCGTATTTTAAAACTGGAGCGTTTATTCAATTTGGACCTTGATCTCGATGGAGCGCTCATCGCGGCCAAATAAGCTGGCACGGTGATTGCGTAGGTGTCGAAGTCGGATGCTCCATCCCGGGGTAACGACTGGAGGCACCACACTATGTGCATGGCTCTACGACATCTGATGTTGTTACTTTTGTTGCTGCCTTTGCAGGCGGAAAGCCTGTTTAAAGCTGAAACATTGGCTGATGGGACGCTTTATTCTGATCAAGTGGCTCGCCGTAGTGGTGATTTGATCACTATTCTGGTGAAAGAAACGACTTCTATCTCTGAGCGTCATAAAACCCAGAACAAACGTGAAAATTCTGTTGAAGCTGCCGTTACTCTATTTCCAGGATCGAATGAGTTACCGGCTGAAACGGGTTCGCCACAAGCCGGTACCTTACCTGCTATAGCGATGAATTCGGAGAAAGATTTTAAAGGCGAGGGTAAATACGAAGCAGAAGGTGAGGTCAAAGCAACGATCACCGGACGCGTGATCGATGTATTGGATAACGGCAATTTATTAATTGAAGGTCGTCGCTTGGTAAAAGTTAACAAAGACACGAAAACGATTTTAATTACCGGAATAATTCGCACGGCAGACATTCAAGCAAATAACACTATTTTCTCAGAGAAATTGCACAATTTCCAAGTGTCTATAGTCGGTGATGGGCCCCTTACCCGTTCAGCAAATGAAGGTTTCCTTGGACAAATCCTTGACATCCTGTGGCCATTTTGAGGTCCTTTATGCGACATATTTTTATGGGCATGGATTTAGTCTTTCTGCGCCTGCAGTGCGTGGCGATGCAGCAGCAAGCAACTCCTACGCCGGATAAACCAAAGGTACATACACAGGTGCTTAAAGATAAAAACTTTCGTCGAACAGAGGGTATAGTTGCTGGTCTTAGCGCATTTTTGCTGAGTGGTTTAATTGCAAATGGATGGACGAGTGAAGTTGCCAGTGCACCTACGGCTATTTCCGTACCTGCAGCTACGATGCCATTGATTTTACCCGAAGCAGATGGCGTTCGATTAAAAGATTTATGTGAAATATATGGCGTTCGTGATAACCAATTACATGGCATCGGTGTGGTCGTTGGTTTGTCTGGCACTGGCGATAAAACTCCGGCGACGGTTCGTATGTTGCGGCAAATGCTGGCGACCAAACACCTGAGTTTTTCTGAAAGCGATTTACAGTCAAAAAATGTTGCCATGGTGGCTGTGACGGCGGATTTACCCGCGTTTACGCGCAATGGTTCGCGCCTTTATTCACAAATTTCTTGTTTGGGTGATGCGACGTCCCTCAAAGGCGGAGTCTTATTGCAAACGCCCATGGTTGCTGCGGATGAAAATATCTATGCCGTAGCCCAAGGGACGGTCAGCGTCGGCGGTTTTGGAAATGCTGGCCCTAATTTTGCGGCTAATGGTACCGATCATAAAAATATAGAAACGGTGGCGACTTTGGCAGCAGGCGCGTTAGTCGAGCGTGAAGTGCCCGTCAGTTTATTGTACGGAGATCGACTGCGCCTAGTTTTAAAGAACGCGGATTTCACCACGGCAAGTCGTGTTGGGCGAGCGTTGGCGGTTGAATTTGGGGTCGATCGTGTGAAGGCAGAAGACGCAACCATGGTAACACTTGGCTTTGAGAAAAAACCAAGTGAAACTGAATTAGTTGCGACGATTGCGAAACTGCAACAATTACGAGTTTCCCCCGATATTCGTGCACGTGTCGTAATTAATGCGCGTACTGGCACGGTAGTAGCAGGTAACGAAGTGCGTATTAGTCAGGTGGCGGTTAGTCACGGTGGGTTATCGTTGCGCGTGATGCCGGTAGCAGAACGCCGCTCTGATCCACCTGATCGAAATAAGGTCATCGACTCGGTCGCCTGGGTGGATCCTGTTACTCGTCTTCGTTCGCCGGAGCCGCCTGCTGGCATTAAACCGTCGCAGACACCCGGTTCATTGAATGTTTTTTCGGGTGCGACGGTGGAAGATATTGCTAACGGTTTGAATGCCTTAGGCGCACGTCCGCGTGATTTAGTCGCTATTTTCGAAGCCATCCAACGCGCTGGCGCATTACATGCGGAATTGGTGGTGATGTAATGAGCGATTTATCGATTACATCTGATGGACGTTTGCCTGGTGTTAATCATGATGAACGCAGTCGCTTGCAAAAAGCAGCGAAACAATTTGAAGCGTCATTTATTGATTTGTTGTTTAAAGATTTGGAACGAAAAACCATCGATGATGATCCAATTTTGGGCGGAGATAATGCCACGGAACAATTTACGGGTTTGTTGCATCGTGGATTAAGTGAACGCTCAGCGGGCGGACTTGGCATTGCAGATATGGTCATGCGTGAATTAGCTGCACGCGCCGATATTAAGACGCCACCACCCACTGATATCGGAGGTTTATTATGATACCGAACGATTTGGTTCAGGGTTTACGCGACCAACTGAATGCTGAACTAGCGTGTTATCGTGGATTGTTAGCGCTCGCTGAACGGCAACAACAAGCCTTGATCGCTACTCAGGTAGCAATTTTTTCTGATTTGACGAAACAAATCGAACCAAACATCGCGGAGCAGCAGCGCTTGCGAAAAAATCGAGATCGCCTGTTATCCCGTATTGCGGAATCCGTGGGTAAGAAAGACGGATCATTATCGTTAACGCATGTTGTCGGAATGAGTCTTGAGCCGTTACAAAGTGAATTGAAGGCACGTCAGTTATTAATTCGCGATGCACTTGATCGGTTGCGAATTGTTCAGGAACGCAATCAGGCGCTCTTGCGGCAGGGGTTGGGTTTGATGCGTGATTTGGTGAACGCATTGACTGGGACTACCGAGCCACAGTCGTATGATCGCCGTGGACTGGGCGGTACACAACGTGGTCACGGTCGCTTGGTCAACCTCGCCGGTTAATACTGATATTTCGGCACGCTGCGTGCGTTGTCCCAGTGGGTTACCCTGGAGGCGGCCATGCCTGATGCCATATTAGTCGGACTATCTGCGCTTCAATCGCATCAACGAGCGATTGAAGTCACCAGTCATAATATTGCGAATGCAACCACCCCTGGTTACACGAGGCAGCGGGCGGATCTGGTTACGCAGACACCCGATAATCTGAGTATTGGTCAAATCGGTCGTGGCGTATCGATTGAAGGTATTCGTCGATTAGCCAATGACTTGGTCGTTGAACGTTTGCGCCAAGGCGAAAGCGAATCGTCACGTTTAGGTCGTTTACAGGAAACGCTAAACGCTGCTGAAACGCTATTTAACGAACCAGGCGAAAACGGAATTTCAGCAGCGATTAATCAATTGTTTTCAAGTTTTGAAGATTTGTCTAATAATCCGGAATCGTCTGCGTTGCGTTCAAGCGCAGTCGCACAATTGGATTCGTTTGCTTATACCATGAATAATTTGGGAGATCGATTAGAAAGTCTGCGTGATAGCATGCGTGGTTCTTTAGATGGTTCTTTAACTGAGGTAAACCGCCTTACGAGTGAAATTTCGAAATTGAATCAAAGTATTCGCGACCAAACGGTTCTTGGGAATAGTCCCAATGATCTTATGGATCGACGTGAGACAATGATTGGGGAATTATCGAAACATATGGAATTGCGCGTTCGCCATTTGCCCACTGATGGCACCGTAATGATTGATGCCGCAGGTATCTTATTAGTGGGATTAGATTATGCAGAACAACTGTCATTAGGATCGCAAGCTGATGGCTCATTGGTGTTATTGGCATCCAATAAATCAGCGATCACCGCAGGAGGTGGCGGCGTTGGTGCGTTATTAGATTTGCACAATACCATACTGCCTGAATTAATTGGTAATATTGATGATGTTGCGTCGACGTTGGCCTTGGAACTCAATGCGCGGCAATCAACCGGTACAAATCATGCCTTTCCAGCTACGTCGTTTACCTCCGTACAAAAGATAGACGGCGCTTTGAGCGCGGTGAATTTAGATGATGCACAACAGCAACAATTGGCTCAAGGTGGCGTCGGCATTCCGGCAGCCTACATGCCGTCGTTTACCGATGTAAACGGTAATGATGTCGCGCGAAATTTGACCATCAACGTTTATGATCCGAATACCAAAGTTGCGCAGAAATATACCGTGCGCTACGATCCTAACACGGGTGCAGGAACTCGATCGTTAGATGATTTGGTGTCTGTTATTAATTCAGGCCGCAGCACCATGTCAGGTGGATTTACGTTATACCCTCCTGATGCGGGCGGAATTCCCGATGTAACCGCGCGCAAGGTACCCATCGATGGCGGTTATCGTATAGAGTTAGCCGCAGGTGCTGGTAAACGATTAGATTTTAGCACGGCCCTTGATGTTAATCCGGCAGCGGGAGCTTGGACCAGTGGTGCCACAACGGTCAGCGGTACCGATGTCGCATTGGCTGGTAAACGATTAACGTTGAGCGTGGTCGGCAATACCTTGCAAGCGAGTACGCGTGATCCAGGTACTGGCGCTTCGCAACCTTATGGCGCGCCATTCGTTTTAGGTGGAGCAGTGGGCAGCATTGGTGCGCTATCATTAGCGCTGACGGCTGGCGCTGGAAATTATAATTCTGGGGACAGTTTTTCGATTGATTTTGATAGTACCGGTGCGGTCATTAATGGTGCTCAATTGCCACAATGGACGGCAGGTGATGCCACCACGAAAATTACCGGACGTTACACTGGAGCATTAACCTTTGTCCCAGGTCAAGAATGGTCGATGCGAGTCGTGAGCGCGGGCACGATCGGTTCAGCTACCAATGCACCTATCGTTGAATTTTCGTACTTCACGGGTCCTAAAGATGCGCCCGTGCAACAAACGATGCAGCGTATTTTAGATGATAGTTATTTACCGGGTGCTCCGGTGCAAATTGCCGATGGTGTGTATGCAACATTCGCCGCGGGCTCGTTTAGCACCTCTGGAAATCAAGTGTCTTTCGTCGTCGACAGTGAACCTGACCAAGCACGACTACTGCCTGCGTTGGGCATTAATACCATGTTTGACGGAACCACAGCTGCGTCATTAACGTTGAATGAACAGCTCAAGAAAAATCCAAACTTGCTGGGTGTGGCATCATCACGTAGTGAGGGGGATAATTCCAACTTGCTTGATCTGGCAGCAGTTCGAAAAGGTATTTCATTCGGCAATGGGAGTATGGCTGTCGATGATTTTTATCATTCAACGATCACCGATTTAGGGGTGCGTTTATCTGACACTAAACGGTTATTGGATAATCAGGGAGTGATGCAAAAAACTTTAGAAAATCAACGCCAACAAACGAGTGGTGTGTCGATAGACGAAGAGGTTGCTCACCTTATTTTAATGCAACAAGCTTATACGGCGGCGGCGCGTATCATTACAACAGCACGAGAAAATATTACCACGTTAATGGAATTAGTGCGCTAAGCGCACAGGAGCTGAGCTATGGCTGATCGCATAACTATGAGTGCCATCAACAATACGGTGTTGTCTGACAATCAACGCACTTTGGCGCGGATGGCCACCTATCAGCAACAATTGTCTTCTGGCAAACGCATTAACCAAGTCAGTGATGATCCCGTGGCGGCGAATATGTCACTGCGTTATCGCGCTGAATCGGTTCAAACAACAAAATACCTCGACAATATCGATAAAGGATCTGCATTTATTGCCGCGGGTGATAGTTCGATGGGGTTAATGTCGGAAGTCATGGCTGAAGCGAAGCGACTCGCGGTTCAGGGATCAAACGGTACTCAGGATGCAAATAGTAGAAAAGCTTTGGCTAGTAGTGTCGATTCTTTGTTGACGCGCATGGTCGATCTTGCGAATACTGTTCACGATGGACGTTACATTTTCGCTGGCACGGCGACCTTCTCACCGCCATTTGCAAAAGCGGCTGATGGTTCATCGGTGGGTTACTTAGGAAATTTAGATGACTTTTCCGTACAGATTGGGCCGTCCGCGCGAGTGACGGTTAATCAAAATGGAAATGCCATGTTCAAGGAACCGATCGACTTATTCGCCACGTTGATTTCAGTGCGCGATGCACTTACCGCAAATGACCCAACCACGGTTACGACGTTAATCGCTGATGTGGATGCAGCCCATGATCAGCTGAATAATTTGCACGGTGGCTTAGGGGCAAGCGAACAACGATTGGATCTCGCGCGTAATCAATTGGAAAGCGCGCAAACAAATTTAGGGGCACTGATCAGCGGAGCTGAAGATGTCGATTTTGCGGAGGCCATCTCCCAGATGCAGTTGACACAAGTGGCTTTGGAAGCTGGTCTGCAATCTGGGGCGAGGGTTCTGCGTTCAACCTTGCTGGATTACCTATAGGGCTCAATCGTCATCTTAGCCGCTTGAGTGTCGCAGTGGCTGTAAACTAGGGGGCGTCCATCACCGCTGGATTTGCTATGGTGCTTTGGCAACTGGCGTTGTATAAGCGTTGTCAGCATGCGGCGTATAGCCATCATCAGCGACATTCACAGTAACATGCCCGCCTTAAATGCTGTTCTGGCGGACATAGATCAGCAGCGGGTCGATGCCATCTACTGTTTAGGGGATGTTGTCGGTTATGGCCCTGAGCCTGTAGAAGCGATGCGTAAAGTTTTGGATGTGTGCGATGAAGGAAAGGTGATTGCTGGCAATCATGATCATGCCGCTATTCATGAACCAATTGGATTTAATGCAGAGGCGCGCGCTGCCGCGTTATGGACGAATCAGAAAATTCGCGCCAATATCTTTTCCTGGTTTGGAAAACGCAAACGTTACAATTGGTTGCGTGATTTGCCGACGTCTTTCTCCGAAGGCAACGATTTGTATGTCCATGCCAGTCCGCGAAATCCGCTCGAAGAATACATTCTCGAAGAGCATACTTTGGGCCGTACTTTTTTAGGCGAAGATCCGAAGCAGCTCTTAGATGAAAATTTTGAATTGGTGAAGCACAACTGTTTCATTGGCCATACTCACCGACCTGGGGTGGTAACGGGTAATGATATGCAGTGGCATAGCATTAAGTCGCTGGAGTATCGTTGGAGCATCGATCCACGTAAGACGATCATCAATGTTGGTAGCGTTGGTCAGCCGCGTGATGGTGATCCGCGTTCATGTTATGTCGTTTATGATGGCGAATCAGTGGAATGGCGCCGCGTAACGTACGATGTGGAAAAAACTCGTAAGATGATCCTTGATGTGCCGCAGCTTGGTCAACATTTGGGCGACCGTTTGCTCGTAGGCCGCTAGTTTCTCCTTTGAACGATATTCGTCGAAGCGATCAAGTTGGTAAAAGCACCACTGGTTTGGCCGACTGGCTCTTGCAAGTACCGTGCAGTCACTATCTTCCGCGCTCCCATCCAAGGGCGACCTGCCTTTAGGAACTTGTCGGATTAGAGAAGGATAGCGTTATGCCAAAAATGAAGACCCACAAAGCGTCAAAGACTCGCTTACGAATCACCCGAACTGGTAAAGTTGTCCGCACCCAGTGTGGCGTGCGCCATTTGTTGACCAATCGCAGTCCGAAACGTCGTCGTAATTTGAGTAAAAAAGCGACTACCGTAACGGCTGGTTATGTGCGTCGCGCTCGCATCGCTTTGATGATGGGCCAACCTAAAAAGTAAATTTATTGCGGTCTTGTTCGCTTGCTATGCGTATAGCGGAGTAGGCAGGGCTGTGATTTTTTGATCGTGTAATAACGCGATCACCACCAAGTAGGCCCTCGGCCTCTCCGATAACTGTTCGCAGTTTCGGACAGTTAATAAAGGATATCCTATGCGCGCAACCAATGGTGCCGCTCGAAATCGCTCTAAAAAGCGCCTGCTGAAAAAAGCCAAAGGCTTTTACAGCGGTCGTCGCAAAATGTACACCGTTGCTTGCGAAGCTGTCATGCGCGCAGAGCAAACGGCGTTCAGAAGTCGTAAAGAAAAGAAACGCGATTTCCGCCGCTTATGGATTCGTCGTATCAGCATCGCTTCGCGTGCACTGGGCGATGAAGGCTTGGCCTATAGCCGCCTAATCGCGGGTTTGCAGAAGGCTGATATTCGTCTCGATCGTAAAATGCTGAGCGAATTGGCTATTCATCAACCTGCCGCTTTCGCGGATGTGGTCAAAAAAGCCAAGGCCGCTTTGATCGCTGCGGGCACGGTCGTCTAATTAGCCAAGAATCATTTTGGTGAAGACAAAACACCTCAGGAATTTTCCTGGGGTGTTTTTTTTGTTCACGAATAAAAAAGGCAACGAGTTTTATTGGCCACTCAATAAGGAATTGAGTCGTCGCTGACATTCCCCACTGGCAAAGGGCAGCGAAAACATGCGCGCGCCTACTTCTGCATTGATGCGGCCTTGTTTGTCTAATCGAATCGCGCGAATTGCTTGCACGGCGGACGGAGAATAATTCGCCATTTCGCGCGCTAAGACGGCAACTTGTTGCTCGTGATCTATTATTCGATCAAGTAAGCGATGTTTCAAAGCCTGTTCAACGCTCAATACCGTACCTTGTAAAAATAATTCGGACGAAAATTGTTCCGTCGCCCGACAGGCAAGTCGCCGTAGACCGCCCATGCATGGTACTAGCGCCCAGGCTAAGCCAGGTAGTCCCATACGGACATCTTTCGTGCCAACGATCATGTCGCAGCCAAGTGCCAGCTCTAATCCAGCTCCCAACGCATAGCCATTCAGGTGCGCAATCGTGACGCCTGGCCAATGTTCCAGTGCTTCTAAAACTTGGTGCCCAAGTTGACTAAATTGCACGGCCTGTTTGGCATCTAGGGATGCTAACTCATTGATATCTGCACCTACTGAAAATTGATCAGCATCACCTGTGATCACGAGTGGCATTTCCAAATGTCGGTAAAGATCGAGATAGCGCGCCAATCCA
>SYDV01000352.1 GCA_005801395.1 Planctomycetia bacterium
ACTGGTGGCGACACCTTGATTGAGTACTAATGCAATACCCATGCCGGTGGCGCGAATGCGCGTCGGCATTAATTCCGATAAGGCTAGCCATACACAGACACCTGGGCCAATGGCGAATGAAGCGATGAATATCATAAGACATCCCATAGCGAGCCAGCCGGTGCTGGTGCTTGGTTGAGGTCCTTGACGCGCGCTATTAATAATAAACGACTTATTGTTTATGGAAGCAATGTGCACGGCTGCATTTTGATCGCTGCTGGCCGCACTCGTCATCGTGCTGCCATTGCCGTTGTCGTAAACCACTGTGAGTCGTTGTGGGATATCATTAAGTGGTTCAACGATATAGTGTAATCCCTCAGCGGTGACCTTTGATATGATGGTACTCGTGACATCTTTCGTTTGCGCTTCAAAACGGTTGAAAACCACGGCGCATAAACACAGAGAAATAATGATGCCTCCCGTGCCAGTTTTCAGCAGAAATGTTCGACCTTTGCGATCAACTAAAAATAAGGCCAGAACAGTGAAGACGACATTGACCACGGTAACAGCGAATGCGGCATTTGCGGCCATCGATTCAGTAAATCCAGACTGCCGTAATATAACCACAATATATTGCAGTACGCTATTGATTCCGGTGGCTTGTGTCAGTGCGAGAATGGCGCAGGCCAGTAAAAAGGGCACGATATATCGTCGTTTAAATAACGAATCACGCGGCGCATTCTGATTCGGTAAACTGGTAGCAATACTGGCTAATTCTATGGTAGCTTCGTCAGCAGGCAAAGAACGACTTAATGCCGTAAATGCTTCACTTGATCGCCCACGGCGCTGTAACCAGCGAGGCGATTCAGCAATGAGAAAACAACCAATTAAAAATAATATCCCAGGAATCGCCGCCGTCGCAAACATCCATCGCCAGGCGTAATCTTGGGTCGTTGCTAGGACCGCCGCGTCTTTGGTTGCGGCGACGGCATCGACATGTGCCGCAAATAAGGCACCCACACCCATGGCCAACATAATACCAATGGTTAATGCTAATTGAAAAAGAGCGGTTCCTCGTCCACGCACACCTGCAGGCAAACATTCGGCGAGATAGAGCGGAATAACCACGGCAACCATGCCGCCACTTAGTCCCTGCAATAAACGCCCACATAATAAGAATGTGAAGTTGTTGGCGAAACACATAATGAGAACACTGAATAAAAACAGCACGCCAGCTAAGATCGCAACCGTGCGCCGACCAAGCCAATCAGCACAGACCCCAGCAATTAAGGACGAAAGCGTGCTGCCAGCCATAACCGCAGCGACAATAAGTGAGAGTTGGGTAATGGAGAGCACAATACTTTTGTCTAAGTAAAGGAGTGCCGCTCCAATAATGCCTAAATCATAACCATATAAGGCACCGCCCATTGCAGCCATGGTCAGCAGTAACATACGATAACGAGCGACATCCGGTGTGGTCATAAATAGTTATTTCTGTTTTGGATGAGCGGGCATTATGCGCAGACAATGGGAGTAATGCCGGGGCCAGGAGCGATGTGATGGACCTGTGCGAGGTTGGCGTATTGCGGAAATTGTCGTATATAATCGTTTAACCAGACAGCGGAATAATCGGACTCCTTTGGAAATGCTGCCCATACGGAACCGCCAAATCCAGCGCCGAAAGCAGATGCGGCAATGGCACCGTGGGCTTTGGCACTGGCAACTAAGGCAATTGTTTCGGGAATTTGATTATGCAAATGGGTTTCAGCCATGGTTTGTGAACGCGCGGTTAAGCGACCAAAGGTTTTTACCTCGCCGGCCTTTAATGCCGCAGCCGCCGCTGGGACAATTACCGTGCTTTCAATTGCGGTTTGTTCAGCGCGCAGACGTAAATCAGGGTCGTGAATGGTGGCTAACACGGCATCGCAACCTGCGTGTTGGAAAGCAAATCCTAAGGATGTATCGTGTCGCCCGCTCGCGATATTCCACGCTTGTAATGCAGCATTTGCTCGACTCGACACTAAATTAAAATGAGCGCGAGCCCCAGCGCTTTTTTCTGCTAAGACGCCACTAACCGCAACCGACAGATGTAGCGAAGTCGGCCAACTCACGGTGTCGATGCGATGAAAAGGGGCAAAAGACCATTGATTCAATTGCCCGCCGAGCGAGGCCATAATTGCAGCGTGATCTTGTGATCCACCAGCCGTGCCCACTCCGGCGTCACCCGCAAATTGTGCAAATCCTGAACCATTTTCGTGACCGCCCAGATAAGGAATTAAATCATGCTGGTTAGTAATTCCGGCGCGATAATCGTCGCGTTCCGATATATTATTAACAGCGGCGATGGCGTGATGCAGAGCAATAACAAAAGCCGAGGAAGAACTCATCCCCGAGGCAGCCGGCAGATTGCTAGCGATAGCAATATGACAACCATATTGCAAACCAGGAAAATGCCGGCTTAGGCGTCGCGCAACAGCGGAGACATAGGTGCCAAACCCGGCGTCAACATGTGTGTCTGGGCGAAGCGGTACCGTTATCGAACGTTCATTGCTGGTAACTCGTACGATCAATTCATTGGTTGGACATGCGACTATCACTAAGCCGACATCGGTCGCACAGTTGAGAACTTGTCCACCAGCATAATCGGTGTGCTTCCCAAGAACTTCGACGCGGCCCGGTACCCACCACGCATAGGTTGGCGGAGCCTGCAACAATTGTTCGGCCATGCGCAATAACGCCTGTGTGCGCGGGTCACCTTGCACGGCGGCCAGAGCAGCGCGGTGGGTTGATGAACGAGCGATCTTCAACGTCATACGAAACCCTGAAATGTCATAGAAAGAACTGAATGGGACAGGATGTAGGGAGACCTAATTGACTGCATGAAACCACCCTACCAATGCGGGTGAATGGTTTGCTGCTTAGGACTTGGCGATTACGGGCTTCCTTCCGATTTGAACGAGACATATTGTAGGTCATGGATCCAACCTTCCGCCGTTGGTGGCGTCTAATCGACGATCTACCGAGTAAATTAACTTCTGTCACTCGATGGACCGAAGGTCCTACTCCACCTTTAGTTGGTGACGGGCATTTACACGC
>SYDV01000353.1 GCA_005801395.1 Planctomycetia bacterium
TGACTATTTAGGCCGCCGACACCCGACTTTCGGTCAGCGCAACACCCGTTTGACGTAATCGAAGTAGGCCTGCTCCCAGGCCGAAATGGCGGCCTCGCGGCTACCCTTCGCCTTGATCAAGCCATCCATAAACGTGGCCTCGAAAGCCTTGGTGCCGTCTTCTTTGACCTTGAGGCGCTTCCAATAGTCGCGGAAGTGCGCCAGGCCACATTCATTGGGTTTATGTTTGCAGCCCGCCTTGCAGGTGCCGAATAACCAAAAATTCGTCATCGCATACACTTCGCCGTATTGGGCGGGTGCGATATGATCGTAATGACTGAGGTATTCAGCAATCGGGATAATGGTGCTTTTTCTCGCATCATAAATGGATTTGAGATAATCGATGCGATTTTTTGGCGTGCGCGCAACAAACCGACCGCCCTGAACAATTCCTGCTTCAAAATAAACAGCCAAGCCTTCATTCAACCACGTCGGCACGTGGTCGCTACCATTACAAACCACCTGCAAAAATTGATGCGAGCACTCATGTGCTAATACGTGCTCAACGGAAAAATCATCACCGCCCCATTTACTGCTCTCTTCGTAAACAAAAATCGACATCCAGGCTGGCACAATAAATCCACCAACCGTTTCGCCAACCGGAAATCCATGTGCCGCGGCGGCCTGCATGAAATCTTTTTGCGTATTAAAAACATGAATTTCCATTTTATACGGCGGCATCGTATCTGGTGCATAAATTTCACTAAATCCGCTATAAACGATTTCCAAATACTGCGCATATTGCGCTAAACGTGCAGGGGAAACGTGGCTCGTTATGTGATAATGAGCCGTGTCGATATCCCAGCCTGCCGTCCATGCGGTGGCTTTTACCTTCGTACTCGTCGACACTGGATTGCCTTTCGCGTCCATGACTTTTCCGCTGCGTAATTGTCCTTCGCGCCAGCTCAATGCTGGGCTCTTTCCTTTGCCAAGCTGCATGATTTCAAACGAATTAATAATATCTTCGTTATCTTCTTTCGATAAATTACCCTCTAAAACAACGCCCGAATAACGCGCGCCATGTTTTACAACGATACCACAGGCCTTTTCGCCCTCGCCACGCATGGCAATAATATCTTTGGGCGCCCATTTCTTATCGGCAAATGGACGCGCATCATGCTTGGTATAATAATCGTAATCGGCCCACGGTAATGTCGTTTTAGCTAAAATAGACGCAATCGCAGCCAAACTTTTATCCACGGCTTCCGGCGGTAATTCTGCTTCAGCAACCGAAAATATTTTCATATCGGCTACCGCACGAGGACGATCCGTTTTACTCACCAGGACGCGAACTTTTTTTCCGTCGATTTCAATTTCTCGCTCTTCTCCCTCAGCTACGATAAATCCGCCACGACGATTACGAACCAACTCACCTTTATATTGGTCCGGCGCGCTAAACGAATACGGATATCGTACCGTTATTCCGGCGTCCGCATCGCTGTAGACACGCCAACGCATTGCCCACTCCTCGGCCCCTCGTATCGACACCACCAATACCAACAGCACAAGTAATCGAGTGATAAACATGGTGCGATTCCTACAGAGAGTGACCACAGAAAGACGATGTTTTATCCATTACCCCAGCGATGACGCAAGCGATGCGATGTAACTCTGTCACAAAACTGGACGGTACGCTAGGGCGATTCACCCGTATGTCGCAGATCCACTGGCGAAATGATCAACGCAACCACGTTTTGCCGGCTTGGCCCGGTTCCTCACGCACTAATCGTGGGACCAAATATCCAGGAAGCCGTGCCGCCATTTGCGCATGCAATTGGCATGCACGTGCATCATCGATCAAGAAATGTGCGGCACCTGCAACGTGATCTAATACATGTAAATAATAGGGCAAAACGCCTGCCGCAAATAACCGTTGGGACAATTTAGATAATGTGTGACTGTCGTCATTTATTCCGGCCAATAACACTGATTGATTAAGCACCGTAACACCAGCATCGCGCAAGCGCCGACAAGCAGCCACCACATTCATGGAAATTTCCGCCGGATGATTGGCATGCACCACCACAACTGGATGTAACCGACTTGCGGTTAACCACGTTAATAACGCACGATCCACTCGATTCGGTAACACGATTGGCAACCGCGTATGCAGTCTCATTCGTTGCACATGTGGGATTTGCTCAATCGCCGCCATCAACGCTGCTAGTTGCAAATCTGGTAAGGTCAGCGGATCGCCACCTGATAATAGCACTTCTTCAATCGAAGAGTCCGCTGCGATATATGCGACGGCGTCTGCCCACCACGCCTTCCCGCGCGGAAGTTCGTCGTAGGCGAAGTGACGCCGGAAACAGTAGCGACAATGCACGGCACACGCGCCTGTGGTCACCAATAACACGCGACCATGGTACTTGTGCAGCATGCCTGCCACTGGACCGCAGGCCGTCTCAGCCAGGGGATCTGCACTAAACCCAGGCACCAACTGCCGCTCCTCTGCGACTGGCAAGATTTGCCTTAACAGCGGATCATTGAGATTACCAATCTGCATCCGAGCGACATAATCACGAGGAACCAACAAGGGAAATTGCTGAGTCGCCAACTGCGCCGCAGGTAAAAAAGCCGGATCCAATTGCAGTTCACGCCACAAAATGGCTGGGTCCCGGACCGCCTGGGCAAGCTCTTGTCGCCACGCGCCTGGAATCGGTTCCTGCGCACTGGCACACGCAAATGAGCTTGCTAGCGTGTCGCCCTCCCAAGAAACAGGGTCAGTCATCGACCTGCGCTCCTGGGCGACACCATCTTTAAGAAAGACCGTATTATGGGCACCATCGTAGGCATCGGCGAAATTAGCAAAGGCAACAAAGTCATTTTTGACGGCGCACCTTGGTTGGTGGTAGAAGTGAACTTCGTGAAGCCTGGAAAGGGTAACGCCTTCTACAAGACGCGAGTGCAAAACCTACTCACGCGTAATACCTTGGAAAAAACCATTCGCGGTGGTGAAAAGGTCGAAATGGCCGACGTCGCTGATGTGGAAATGCAGTACATGTATCGTGACGCCAACGGTTACGCCTTTATGGACCAGGTCAGTTACGAACAGGTCACGGTCAGCAACGCCGCCGTCGGCGATGATAAAGACTTCCTGCTCGAAAACATGATGGTCAACGTCACGTTGTGGAATAACGAACCGATCGCACTGCGTTTACCCAACACCGTGCACATGGAAATCGACTACACTGAGCCAGCCATTAAAGGTGACACGCAAAGCCGCGTGATGAAACCAGCGAAACTCAAAGGCACCGGTGCGGAAATTCCGGTTCCTATTTTCTGTGCCATCGGTGATAAGATTGCCATCAATACGCAAACGCGCGAATATTCTGGTCGCGTTAAATAACCACAGCGTCCGGAAGTCCGGGGGGCCGGAAGTCCGGAAGTCTTGAGGTCCGGACGGTGCCATTATCGCTACGTATTCGACTACAACGACGCGCTGAGCTGACTCAGCGCGTTCGTTCTTTTTTCTCCCAACGCGGAGTGCTGGAAATTGATACTCCGGTATTACAGGGTGGCGCTAATTTAGATTATGGAGTCGTACCATTTCGCCTCACGGACGGCAAAACCATCCGCTTTTTACCGACCAGTCCTGAGCATCCGCTTAAACGATTAATCGTAGCGGGAATCGGTGATTGTTGGGCATTGGCTCCGGCATTTCGCTCCGGTGAACACGGTCAACGTCACGCGCCCGAATTTCGCATGCTGGAATGGTACCGCCTGGGTTGGGACGACCACGCCTTAGCCGATGAAGTCATCGAATTATTCGCCGCAATAACCGGACGTCCGCCAACGGCAGAACGCCTAACTTGGCGCAACGCCTTTCGCTTACACGCACACTTGGACCCCGTCACGGCCAGTATCGAAGACCTGCACCATCAATTAGGGACAGACGCACAAGTAGTTGGCAATGACCGCGCAGCCGCCTTAGATTTAATCCTGACCCGCGACATTGAACCACATTTAGGTCGCGGCATCTGGACGATCATGACGGATTACCCCGCCAGCGCGTGTGCCCAAGCGCGCATCCGCACCGATAATGACGGAATGTCCGTCGCCGCCCGCTTTGAAATCTACGGCGACGGCATCGAACTGGCGAACGGCTATCATGAACTGACCAACGCAGCGGAATTACAACAACGCCACCAATTAGAATTAGCGACACGCACGAACGGCGAACAATTAGACGAATCATTTCACGACGCGATGAAACACGGCTTACCAGACTGCGCTGGCGTAGCCGTCGGGTTTGACCGCCTGGTCATGATTGCTTTGGGATTACAGCAAATTGCTGACACCCAAGCAATTCCCTGGGATGATGCTTAAGGCAAATTTGACCTACCCCCTCAGTCAACGCCATTTCCTTTAGATCTGCCAACCGTGACACGGGCGGCCCGCCCGTGTCGAGTCTCGATCATGGGCGAGCCGCCCATGCCACGGCAATGGGTGCTGATGCCGAACGAGCGACCGAACAAGTCACCGATCAAGTGACCGAACAAGTCCGCCGACTCCTCGGCGTCATGGACGCCAAGCCGGCCAGCGCCAACGACCTCATGACCCGTCTGCACCTGCGCCATCGCCCGAACTTCACCGCGACCTACCTCGACCCCGCCCTGGCCGCCGGCCTAATCGCCATGACGCGCCCAGACGCCCCCCGCAGCAGCCGCCAGCAGTACCGACTCACCGATCGTGGCCGCGACATGCTCGCCAGAGATCAATAATGTATGGCCAAAAATACCGAAGCATCGGCGGGATTTAGATTTTAGGGTCGTGAGATCACAACCGGACGGAATCGCAGCAAGCTCAGGAACGCGAGAAATAACAACGACGCCAATCCTGAACCGATACCACATGACCGCGAGGAACTGCTTGTGCCGACCTCGCTCGTATTAGCATACACAAGGTCCAGCGTGACGATGGACATTCGATTCGCTACATCATGAGCCGTGATCGTAATGGTGGTAGTTCCATAGTTAAGCACTGGCGTCAACAACGACCAAGACGTAGTGCCAATGGCCGTTCCGGAGGCCACGGTCGCTCCGGATAATTCATCCTGAAAAAAGCAGTTGCCCGCCTCGTCTAGTCGCATTCGACTGGAAAAATGCAGTCATCCTCTCCGTTTCCCGTTCACCCATTTGGTGATGGGGTAATTCCGTCAGAAA
>SYDV01000354.1 GCA_005801395.1 Planctomycetia bacterium
CATCAGTTAATTGTTTTAGGATTACAGCCCAGACGTCTTCATTTTTTCGTACAAACACGGGCTTGTCGATGCTGCCATAGGCGACAAATACTCCCATGGTCATGCCTAATTTCGTTAATTCCTGACCTATTTTCGTTTGCATCTCAACCGATTGGTCGCCAACGCGATTATCTTCCCAGGCAGTAAAGCCTTGATCAGCAGCAAATTTAATTTGGTCGAGATAGTCTTCGCCGCCTTTATTCTTAAACATTCCAGGATGTGGCGCATATTTTAATTTAAACGCAGGTTGCGTCCCGACGAGTGGTAAGGTCCCAAGTGGAGCTAATGACGCGAGGCCTAAGGTAGCACAACAATGTAAAAACGTGCGACGTTGCATGGGTGGGCTCCAGAGTGGGTAATAAAAGAGGTTCTTACCGCTGCATCTGGGATGCTCAAGCAATGATACCTAAGCAAAAATGGCAGGTTAAATGGCGGTTGAAAACAAGGGAAAAGAACAAGGCGAATTTACTGAATTAACTGCGCATCCGCATCCGGTTTCCCCGTTTGCATTTCGCGCGGGGATATTTCGCGTCGTTGAATCCAATAATATTGTCCGTTAATGGTTCGCAGGCATGCTCGGCCTTGCCCTGCGTTGTGAGGCGTGCTCCAAGCCCACCAGCTGATTCCTTTATTCGCGCCATTCACTGTACCGGCGAGGTCTTGGTTGGGAGAATTCATGGTGGCCAACGCGGCGGGAATATCGTTATAATGGATCGCGCGTACGTAATATTCAGCCTGATAGCGCTCTAATTCTTGCATCAGGGCAAGGCGGGCTTTTTCACAACGGTTTATTTCACTTTGTGCTAGGTTGAAATAAACACCGACAACGATGACCAACAATAATGCAACAACGTAACCGATTATCAGACGATGACGTTTCATGAAATATCGATACCGCCTAGAATTTATTTAACCGTGAATGGAAGAGTGAGATTACCAGCATTATTATCGGTCAATCCCGTGATGGTCGTTTTAATGTGATGTGGCCCTGGGGCGAGACGACCGAGGTTGAGTACGAGTAAAGGGCGAGCAACGTCCTTGTTCGCAGATGCCGGACGCGATCCCGCGGTAACCGTGATGGCTACCGTTACGACACGTTCACTTATTTTTAGATCAGTGACTAAGGTGCCGTTTTCGATTTGATCAGAGGGGAAACCGCTAAAATTAGGCAGGCGGATAAAGACCAGGACATCGTCAGTGGCCTGCAACATTGGCGATTTTGATCCAACGGAGGCTGCCCAAACCGGGATGGCTTGGTCGGAGCGTGTCCAATTAATCGCTGCGATGTTACTGACTGCCATGGCGGGAAGATCAGGTGGTTCGGTAATGGATTTTCGTGCCTCATCATCAATCGGAAAGTATTGATATGTTGGGCCAACGGTTGAAGGCGTCACAGATAGGGTGGCGACGTTGGCTAAGTCAATTTTGCTTTTATCACTCATCGTGACGGTCATGGCGCCACTTAAAGCAGGAGGATCGGTTAATACCGCGCGTGCGATTAATTCATCCCAACGGTTATGTAAATTTGCGCTGGTGAGCGCATCAGTTTTAGGGGAAATGGAAATATAACTGCGGCCGCGCGGTTCTTGCATCAATACCGACATTGGTCGTGGTTGTTCGCCAGCAGGTAAATGATTGCGGTAGGACGCCACATTACCGACAATCGTGGTGCTGATTTCACTACCAGTGATCGACAAAATGGATTGCTCAATACGAACGGCAGGTTCACCACTGCCGATCAGATATTCATGCATGGGATATCGCTGTGCTGAAGACCAGGTGCGAATGAGGCGCCCATCAATCCAGGCGTGTTCTTCGGCGCCGATATCGCCACGTGTGGGGCCAAGTTTCCAGTTACCACGTACTTGGCCGTTTTGCAGGGTTGGGTTGCGCAAACCACTTCCGACTTTGGTCAGCGTTTGTTGTTCGGTGTGATAACGCCACACGCTGACGACCCGTTCATCTCCTCCACCAGATTCGCTCAATAATAATTCGGGTGCACCATCGCCATCTAAATCGGTCAATGTGCATGGCCATTCATCACTAAAGCGATGAGGCGTTTGGGCGGTGCTTAATGGCTGGCGAACAATTTCTTGCCAATCCCCGGCGCGATGGACAAAACAGGCAAACGCTAAAACTTCCCCGGATTTCGTGTTGACGCCAATGGCAATGCGCGCGCGACTTTTAAAAAGATCGCCAATCATAACCGCACCGTGGTCGTAAATTTGCGCTTTAGGTCTATCCGGAGTGGAAGTCATGATGCGTTCGCGGATTAAGTCATCGAGTGCATCGCCGGCGTAACTGAGCTGACCGTTAGCCAATACAACACCCAGGATCAGCAAGATGACTGCGCGCATGATACCTCCATGAGTACATCCTTACTATGCAAGTAGGTCCCGCGCAGAGCAACGTCTGCTTTATTCCTGGGGGCTTACAAACGATCTCGCCGTTTGGTATTGAGTTGGTATCGAGGATTGTCGAAACAAAGGTTAAGGTGTAGCCACTGGATTAATGGCGGCCTGGAGCTGCCCTGGTGCGTGTAAATAGGTTTTGATGAATAACGCAATATTATCTTGTGATGTAATGCGTTGCTGATGCATCAATATGGCATCGCGAAACCGACCGAGATCTAAGTAAGCTTGGTAATCATCGGGTACTTGAATGTTATTTGCCCGCAAGACACCATGATTGTACTGTTCTATTTCTAATTTTATTTGTAGTTCTTGACCACCTGGGTGATATTCAATGGTTTTTCCGTCCATTTTATAAATGTGTTTTTTCTGGGCCGCTTGCCACCAGTCACCGCGTGAAATCGGCCCTTTGGATATTCGGGCAAGGGCGACTTGGTGATTTTTTGTCATTAGCTCTATACGTCCCATCATGACGCGATTGATTTGCGCAGGACGAGAAAGTGTGAGCGGTAAATAGTGATCGGTCCACGCTCGAGGTAAGAGAAAGAAGAGGCGCATACCAGGGGCTTGGAAATACGATGCTTCCCAGGTCGCAAGCATGGCGTGGGCTTCATCAGCAAATAAGCCATCGGCGACCAAAGCGGAATGCATATCTTTTTTTAGCGCTGAGAGCGAAGTGGTCGAATAAGCGTCTTCTGTGAATACCGAGGAAGTGTTATTTATCTGAGGTGTTGCCTGTCCGGCGATGTGACGAAAAGCGACGGAGTGATTGGGGCGAATATCAACTAACCATAAATCGGGAATCGTAGTGACGGTTTGCTGGTGTGGCGCCGTTAATTTTCGTACATTGACCGCGAGCTGGTCGTTTTTTTGGGAAACGATGAAAGGCGCATCTAATTGTCCTAACCCACGATAAAATAAATATCGTTCATGTTCATTACCAACGGTCAAACGCGCTGCTGCGATCTGCCGTGGGGCGATCCAAACTGGGCTAGTGGTTTCGGGTCCATCGACCTGAGTTCCAGTTTTGATTCCATGCCAAGTTAGCGAGCTCCTCGTATCTGCGGAAATGGGAGGAATTAATCGCTGTGATCGTAGACTCACCGGCTCGCCATTAACGGTTGGTTCTGCTAGCGGATAAAATTGTGATAATATGCCACCCGTAAATGATACAGATAAGGTGAACGGGTCTAATTTGGCACCAGGAGGAACATGCACGTATACCACGGGGGTTTCTAAGCGCATGGTAATATTGGGGGCCAGGCGCGGTGATATTTTAACAAATACGGGTGCTAAATCACCATGTGGTCGGAGGAAGAACGGTAATAAATCATGAACGAAATGTGGTAGTGGTTCTTCATCCGTATTAATGCCGCCAATCGTGCGTCCTTGGGGATCCTGCAGTGAGGTAAACGTCCCCCACTCATGAATAATGAGCGATTCGCTGCCATGCGTCAGTGAGGTTAGCAAAGTGAGGGTCAATATGGTGCGTAGCATGGTCATCTCCGTGACGATCATGTTAGAGCGGGTCAGATGAGTTGTGTCACGAGCGTGTAACGACGGGAATTACGCTCAGTCGCCGATCGGCGACCTGCCATATCCTGTCTTGCGACGCCCCGGTCAGGTCAACAATGGGCCGCCATGTCCGAGGATCCCGATTTAGAAGATTTGGCCAAAAAGGCCGGTGGATATACGCCAGAAGCCTTTGCTTTTATCGGTGAAAGTCTTCGTCACGCCGTGCGCTTGCATGGCAAAGATGCGGCTGAAGGCGAGCAGCGTCATTTGACGGCGCCTGAATTAGTCGAGGGGGTTTTGGATCTCGCGACTAATCGCTTTGGCCTAATGGCAGAATTGGTCCTGCGTGAATGGGGTGTGCGAACAAGTGAAGATGTCGGTCGTATTACCTTTGCCTTGATCGACCTGGGTGTGTTTAGCAAGCAGCCGACAGATAGTTTGGAGGATTTTGCTGGAGGTCCATCATTTGGACGGGCACTAATCTTGCGCTCTCGTCAACGACTTTGCCCGATAGAAGCGTAATGAATGAATTACTGAAACATCCCATGGTGCGTGTGTTGGTTATTGCAACCACCGTAGCAATGTGCTCCATGGCATTGCGCGAAACCGCCTCCATTACTTTGCCGGTGATTCGCGCGCTAAAAGAAGTGCTGATCCCGGTGGCGATTGGATTTACCATTGCTTATGTGTTGACGCCCATGGTTGATTGGGTGACCAATCGTTTACGCATTCCGCGCAGTATATCTACGGGTTTATTCTTTGGTGTGTTTAGTTTAATTGTAACACTCACAATGATGTTAGTGGTGCCGACGGTTATTCGTCAGTCCGCGAGCATGACTGAGCGTATTTTTAAGGGCGAGCAATATACCGATATCAATACCAATGGGCATTTTGATGAAGGGGAGCCCTACCTCGATGCCAATGGTAATCGTCGTTATGATGCCACCGGTATGTTTGCGAGCGCCTTAGTGTGGATTGAAGAGCGCCAAGGCCAACTGCGTCAATTTGCGAAATTGGAACTCGAACGACCAGCGCGCGCTTTTTTAGCGCTCTATTTAGATGAAACGGCAAAAGAACGCGCATTGATTGATGGGGCGATGGCTGCCGTGCGCGATAATCGATCGGTTGATCAATGGCCGGAATTATTACGACGTGATCCACCCAGCGATGCGCCATTAGCGTGGGATCGTACGTGGCCTGGGGTAAGTCGTGGCCAAGTGGATGAAGCGTATAATCGTTTAGTTCCGGAAATTCGTGAACGGTGGGTACGCAATTTATCGCTCGCCGGACAATCCTATGCCGCTAAACAAACAGAATTATTAACGGCGTTGCGCTATGTGCGGCGCGGATTAGATATCTCAGAGAATGATCCGCTGCGTGCCACGGTAGATCGTGTTCGCTTGGCATTGCAAAATGTACCGAGCGAAGATCGCGATAAACAAGTCCGTCAATTTGCCCAATGGCTTTCAGAGGAAGAACGGGATGAACAAATTGCCGCACGTGAATTGATGGTCGAATTACGCGGTGACGATAGTTCATCGCAGTGGATCGCTCCGGTGGTGCAAAATCTTGAAAAAGAAGTGAATACTCAGCTTGATACTTTGCCTGGGCGTTTAGGTAATTGGGCGACCAGCAGTTTGACCAGTGTTGATGCCGTACTGGCTTTGGGTCTTGATGTGATTTTGGTGCCGATTTATGCCTTTTTCCTAATCTTAGCGATGCCCGCTATTCGTAATGGCGTGCGCAAACATTTGCCGGAGTGGAATAAGCCGCAAATGCTGCGAATAATTCGCGATATTGAGCGTGTGGTCGCGGCTTTTTTCCGTGGTCGATTAACGGTCTGTCTGATTTGTGCGGTGTTGACGTACGTTGGATTTTTAGCGGTGGGTTTCACTGGCACTGGTGTACCGTATGCGGCGCTCTTTGGTTTGTTGATCGGTTTAGCGACGGCAGTGCCATTAGCTGGTTTATTATTCTTGGTCCCGGCAGTCATTATGGCTGGCCTTGATGGCGGATCTGGACTCACCATTACGCTAATTATTTTAGTCTACACCGTGGTGCAGGTATTGGAAACCGTGGTGCTTACGCCAACGATTATGGGGCACGAAGTTGAACTCCATCCGGTGACTTTGATTATTGCGTTGTTGTTGTGTGGTAAATTACTTGGTATTTTGGGCCTGATCTTAGCTGTGCCAATTGCCGCTACCTGTCGAATTTTAGCACGTGAATTTTTCTTCCCGTGGTTTACCGATTATGTCACTAAAATTCGTCCTGCAGTGAAGACGCCGTTTGATGAAGCGTGACGCTTTACGTATTTTAGATGCTAATGGGAATCGCGCTGCCGAAGGTTTTCGCGTGCTTGAGGATATTGCGCGTTTTATTCTAGACGATGCGTTCCTGGCAGGATTAGCCAAGCAACAACGACACGCTGTTCGTGCGGCGCTACCAACCATTGCCGTGGCCGCTCGCGATACCGCTGGTGATGTAGGAACGACCATAACGGCAAGCGATGAACAGGTACGTAGTCGTTTAATTGATTTAATTCGCGCCAATGCCGCGCGTGCGCAAGAAGCTTTACGTACGGCGGAAGAAACCAGTAAATTATTAGGCTTCGGTCCAGCTGCCAGTGCGCTAGAAACGGCGCGTTATGCCACGTATCGATTAGAAACGGGATTATTGGCGCGCCTGCCGGCGTGGCGATTATTCCAAGTGCGCTTGTACGCTTTGGTCGATATTACGTTAACTGATGATCCGGTTGGTGTGGCTGCGGCCACCGCGCGTGGTGGTGCCGGTGCCGTTCAGTTGCGCGCGAAATCTTTAGCGCCACGGGCCTATTATGATTTAGCTGCTCGCGTTGGCGACGCGGTGCGCACAGCTGGTGCGTTGTTTATTGTTAATGATCATGTGGCCATTGCCCGTGCGCTTGATGCTGATGGCGTGCATATCGGCCAGGACGATTTACCGGTGTCCGCGGCGCGTGCGGTGGTTGGTCCGTGTTGTGCGCTGGGTATTTCTGCGCATACGGCAGAGCAGATAAAGACAGGGATTAGTGATGGCGCTGATTATCTCGGTCTTGGTCCCATGTATGCAACCACGACTAAACCGCATGAACCTGAACGTGGTCCAATCTTATTGGATGCCGCGCATGAATTATTACAGGGTGTTGGTCACCGGCCAAGTTTTGCCATCGGTGGTTTAGATGTAGCGCGAGTTACCGCGCTGAAGTCACGTTTGCCGCACGGAGTGGCCGTGGCAGGCGCGATTTGTCGTGCGGCCAATCCTGAACGTGCGACAGCGGAATTGCTCAGCATATTATGCCCGGATGAATTACCATGAGTGTCGATGTCACAACGAAACCGCGTTGGTGGCGATTTATTCTCGTGGAAGCGATACAAATTCCTTGTGTTGCTTTAGCGTATTTTGGTGCTTGGCCTTGGGCGCTGTGGACCGCAGCATTAATCGGCTCAGCTATTTGTGCAGGAGGCACCGATAGCAGCACCGGCCCAGGCGCTCGATTGGCGCGATGGCTCAACCGTTTATTAATCGTGCAGGCCATTATGTGGTTATCGGCCGCGCTTATTTTTGGAACCCCGTCGTAAACCCCGAACTCATATAAATCACGAATCATTCTCTACGAGGAAATCATGGTACCATTTTCTATTCAATATAACGGTGACTTTCGCTGCACGGCGACCCACGGTCCCAGCAATGCTCAGTTAGCGACTGATGCGCCGAAAGATAATCACGGACGGGGTGAATCATTTTCTCCCACCGATTTAATGGCAACCTCGCTCGCTACCTGCATGATGACCACCATGGCGATTATTACGCGCAACGATGGCATCGCTTTGCACGGCATGCGCGCCGAAGTAGAAAAACATATGACCAGCACCGCGCCGCGTCGGATCGCTAAAATTGTCGTGCGTATTCAAATGCCAACCGGCATCGCTGCTGATTCGCGTGAACGTTTGGAGCGCATCGCTCATCAATGCCCAGTTGCTTTATCGTTACATCCAGAAGTGCAGCAGGATGTTCAGCTTATTTATCCAAAAGGTTGACAGGTCTGATGTCTTTTGATTGGTCCGATGTCTTTTGACTGGTCCGATGTCCGATGTCTTTTGATTGGTCCGATGTCTTTTGACTGGTCCGATGTCCGATGTCTTTTGATTGGTCCGATGTC
>SYDV01000355.1 GCA_005801395.1 Planctomycetia bacterium
GGTCCAGCCAGCAAATGAGTCGCCCGTTTCTGCTTGGTGCACCAATGAATCCCACGACAACATCGTATCTGGTAAGACACTAGGAATGTGCGGCGCGCTTGGTCCAGCCACGGGATCGGCACGCTGGATAAACGTCAAATCCAAATTATTCGCTAATCGCTCAGCTCCCACAACGGGATTGGAATCAAACCACAAAACGGCCTGACGTAGTCGAATACGGTCACGTTCTGATGAGGTTGGATGCAATACTTCCCAATTTGGCAAGATGGCATCAACTTCAGTTAATTTATTCTGATGCTGCCATAATAAGCAGCGATAATAAAAATAATCATTACTCCCTGGCACCAAACTTGAAACCACCACCTCACGATCATCCGCAAGCGCAAAACGCTCTGCCACATCCTGCGTGGATTCAGAAAATCCAAATTGCGTTAACGACATCAGTAAACCGACCAACGCGGCAATCGTAAACCGACCTGAAATGAGCTGATAAGACATGGCTAACTCCTGGAACGTAAGGCGAAGTAAGATGAAGTGAGGCGAAAAAGATTCTCACCTATGCATCAACGCTCGCGTAGGAAAATCGTTCAACGTTCGCTTACCACTCACCAGCGGGTGAATGATCAGGCAGCTCGCTCATCCGGAATTGTTGCTCGAGTCTGTATGCGACCTTTTTTTATAACCAAGAATTAGACTTCATCTTGTCCTTGGGCGTGCCAACGATGCTGAAAAGTAAGATCAATTTCAGACCAACAGAGCGGCTATGCACCTCATTTTTTCGCCCAATGTGCACCCGATGATTGGCGTGAATGTACATCCTTGCAGCATTGACGGCACTCCCTGAGCGGCCTTATATTTTGCTCGGATTATTGAGGGCTGGCGCTCTTTTTGCTCTTTGTTCAGATTTTTTCTGGTCCTTTAGCACTCTATGGTGGTGTATAGACCAGATCTGCTGCATCTGGTAAAGATGCAGGCCCGTGTTGGTATAGCGTCTATTAAGTTAGATGGTTCTGTTTAAGGATTGCCTATGAGCACCGCTCCTCCCGCTAAGCCAGATGATCAGGTTACTCCCAGCAAAAGTTCCATCATCTATGATGAAATGGGTACCGGTGATCAGGTCCATCCAGACTACACGCCCATGGCGTCGTGGATTACTGACCATAGCGGCAGTGAATTAGAACGACGAAATACCTCGGCTCAGCATCTGTTTCATCAACGCGGAATTACGTTCGCCGTCCATGGCCAAGATGCCGAGCGGTTAATTCCATTTGATATTATTCCACGAATTATTTCCTCGGATGATTGGCGCATGGTATCGAACGGCTGTATTCAACGGGTTAAGGCGTTGAATTTGTTTCTTGATGATATTTATCATAAGCAAGAAATAATAAAGGCGGGTATCATTCCTAAAGCGGATGTGCTCAATAATAAACTGTATTGCAAAGAAATGCAGGGCGTCGATGTGCCGCACGCCGTGCATGCACATATTGCTGGAGTGGATTTGGTGCGGGTCGGACCAACCACGTGGTATGTCTTAGAAGATAATCTTCGTACGCCCTCGGGCGTTTCGTATATGTTGGAAAATCGTTCCGCACATCAGCGGCTGAATCCGGAACTGTTTCGGAATCAAGCGATTGAACCAAATGACCATTATCCCGATGTGTTGCGCACCGCGCTACGCGATTGTGCGCCGCAGGGCATTGAAAACCCAACCATAGCCGTGCTGACTCCAGGGTCGGCAAATAGTGCTTATTTTGAACATGGATTTCTCGCCAATGCCATGGGGGTGCTCTTGGTCGAAGGTTCCGATCTCTTTGTTGAGAAGAAAAAAGTTTATGCTCGCACGGTGGTAGGAAATCAGCGCGTGCATGTTATTTATCGACGAATTGATGATGATTTCCTTGATCCTGAACATTTCCGACCCGACAGTCTGATCGGCGTTAAAGGCTTATTCGATGCCTATCGCGCTGGTAACGTGACCATCACCAATGCCGTCGGGAATGGTGTGGCTGATGATAAAGCAACTTACTTGCACGTACCGGCAATGATTAAATTTTATCTAGGTGAAGAACCTATTTTATCAAATGTACCAACGTACAAGTGCAGCAATAAAAAAGAACTCGCCTACGTGATTGAAAATCTACATGAATTGGTGGTTAAAGAAGTGCACGGCTCTGGTGGCTACGGCATGTTAGTGGGCCCCGCTTCATCAGCCGGAGAATGCGCAGCGTATAAAAAACGCTTATTAGCTGACCCTGCAAATTTCATCGCTCAGCCAACGCTGGCGCTTTCTACCTGCCCAACTTTTATTGACCAGGGTATCGCCCCACGCCATGTGGATTTACGCCCTTACGTAGTGAGCGGAAAAAATGTCACCTTAGTTCCTGGGGCATTGACTCGCGTTGCCCTAAAGGCCGGCTCATTAGTGGTTAATTCATCTCAAGGCGGTGGTACCAAGGATACTTGGATTGTCGCTGAAACAGAAAAGTCTGCTCAGAATATCGCGAAAAACGGCACAAAGGATCAGGCATGAGTACGCTCAGCCGCATTGCGGTTAATTGTTTATGGATGGCGCGTTACCTAGAACGCGCTGAAAATACGGCGCGTTTAATTAACGTCGCACAACAGCAGTCGTTATTACCGGAATTTCCCTTAAACGATGCACGTCCCTGGCGCTGGTTATTAGACATTGCTGCTGATGATAAAGTGCTGGAGAAATTACCAGGTGAAAATCCTGGGAATGCCGCCCTGGCTTTACTCATTTATGATCACGAATATCCGTCCAGCTTATGGTCGTGTCTGCGCGCCGTGCGTGAAAATGCCAGAACGGCGCGTTCACGCTTGACCAATGATTTATGGGAAGCCGCGAATACCACGTGGATTGAAGCGCAAAAATTAGACGCCAATACCTTAGCCGAACGTGGTGTATCGACCACTTTAGAATGGGCTTCGCGCCGTTGTATGTGGATTCGTGCCACCATCGAAGATTTACTCGAAGATCACGCCGCCAACATTATTAGTGTGGGGCGCACGATTGAACGTTGCGATAATACTATTCGCATTTTACGCGCGTTTGTTCCAGCGATGAAAAAATATGGCCAAGACAGCGCTACTCCAGGAACACCTGGTTATCGTTTATGGGATGCCATGCTAAGCGCTGCCGGCGTGCAAGATTGGTACCGAAAAATCTATGGCCCGCTGGGGGATTTACCCAATACTGTTGAATTAATTGCACGTTACGACAAACAACCTCGCTCATTATTATGTAATGCTCGCCGATTAGCGACTGCCCTCGGTCAATTGGCGGAAAATGGCCGCACCACCTGCCTGCAACGAGCCGAAAATTTGACCAAATCGTTTGATCAACTGAGTGTGGCTGACCTCATTAGTGAACCTGAACGTTTGTCCGATTTGCTGATGGAAATATACCTAATCTCCGACGCCGTTGCGATTGATCACTGCGGTCAAGAACCAAAACCGCCATTGGAAAGTCAGTCGCAGAGTCAATCGATGTAATTATGTAACCTTGGTCGCCATCAATAGACGTACTCATCTACGACGACCAAGGTCCAAGTTGGTAACCGAAAAAATTATTTCTTCTTCTTCTCGGTTTTCTTCTCCCAATGAAATTGCTCTCCCACATTGACTAATTTGAGTTCATTTGAATTAGGACCTGCAGCGGCAAACGATTTCGGAGCTAGCTTTTTCATACCATCAATAATTTCTTTGTGCGCTGGTTGGCTGGCCAGATTTGTCCATTCGTTCGGGTCGGTCGTCAGATCATACAGTTCCTCCGTATGATTCGGGTAATGAATGTAACGCCATTGTTGATTCACCAATGTGTAGCCGCCAATTTTATGAAACGGTAATAACACCGTTCGATCGACGGCGGTCGTGGGATCTTTCAGCGTGGAGGCCAATGATTTCCCTTCGAGTCCTGAATCATTTTTCAACGAACAAAGGTCAATGAACGTAGGATACATATCAATTAAACTCGCACTCGCATTAACACTTGCACCTTTAGCCATCTGCGGTCCAGCCCAGATTAACGGCACATTGGAAGTACGTTCCCACAACGTATGTTTTCCGTAATCACCTTTTTCGCCAAAATGATAGCCATTATCGCTCCATAATACGATAATCGTATTGTCGCGGTAAGGACTCGCGTCGAGGGCATCAAGTATGCGACCAATCATCGCATCAACATACGAAGTCGACGCACGGTACCCTTGTATCACTTCGGGAATCAACCCAAGTTCACCTAAACGGGTGTGAATTTTCGAACGATTACTTTTTTCTTTTCTCGTTGGTTCTGGAATATCGTCTAAGTCATCTGCTTTAATCGGACCTGCCTTCATTTGATCCAAAGGGTACAGGTCAAAATACTTTTGCGGGGCGAAATTAGGGAAATGCGGACAGTAAAAACCGACACCCATAAAAAATGGCTTTTCGTGTTTACGCTTAATGACCTCGCACGCCCAGTTGGCGCGCATGGTGTCGGACATCAATTCCTCTTTGTCATTGGGAATTGGGCCTGAATCCATGAATCCGCTTTCTTTTACTTTGTCGTTACCACCACCTGCTTTATCAGCGGAGGCGTCTCTACCTTCCGTGATGAAACGACTATGTGGGTAGGGATTTGGCAAAGGAGGATTGCCATAGTTCCAGGTATCGACTGGCCACCCTACTTTTTTTTGTTCTTCCGTGCGAACGCGAAATTCATCCCAGCCACGTTGGTCATGATACCCAGCCCCATGGTGAAAGAGCTTACCGGTGCCATACGTGGCGTAGCCAGCTTCATGAAATGCCATTTGTAATGGACGATATTCAGGGTGATCGTGGAAATAGACTTGGTTTTCGTAACAGCCCGTCGTGCTCGAGTATCGCCCAGTAAAAATGGCTGCCCGTGACGGAGAGCAAAATACCCCAGGGGTGTGGGCATTTTGAAACGTAACCCCACGCTTGGCCAGGCGGTCCATATTTGGCGTCTTAGCCTGCGGATCATTCATCGGCCCGATCCAGTCATTCATATCATCTATAGAGATAAAAATGACGTTGGGGCGTTCCGCTGCTGGTAACAAACCAACCAGCATAAGGCCTGACAAAAGGATCGACGTAAACGTATGCATCCGAACTCCATGATTTAAGGTTTCTGTGAGCAGGTAATAACTGATGGCGGTCCAAGGTTACGATTCAAGAAACCATACGTGACAAGATCGGCTAATGCTGGGCACCCCTTCGATAACCTGGGCGCTTGTCTGACTAGGCATCCCAACGCTTTCTGAGCCTGGTTAGGAGGCTCCCA
>SYDV01000356.1 GCA_005801395.1 Planctomycetia bacterium
ATGCGATTGGCATTCTCGACCGCAGCGCGAGTCATATCCATTATTTTTCCGCCCATTGGCATTTTATGCGGTTTATCACGGCTAGTACCTAAGATCGTTCCGCCAGCGGTCAAAATTCCGCTCACCGCGCGATCATCGAGCGCAATTGTCCTATTTTCTACCAAGCCACGAAACCCATCAAGAATGCCAATGCATTTAATTCCATAACTGCCAATGGCCGCTTTTACCACCCCACGAATCGCGGCGTTCAAACCTGGACAATCACCACCTGAAGTTAGCACACCGATGCATCTCGTTTTACTCTTGGCCATGGGAACCTCCGCTGGGAAGACACGCTAATCACCACGTTAGGCTCTGACCAGCCTGGAGTTGCACCGTTGCTATTTCACCTAATGAAAACTGTGGCAAACTCACGCACATTAACTCAATTAAACGCCAATAGGCTGTCTACTATGCAAAAAATCACCGTTACGCAGCAAACTTTCTACGCCATCTGGACCTTGTTCCTAATTCCGTTCAGCGTTGGGTCTCCCAACGTTTGGCTATCTGCCGCAGACGTCGCTGCGAAAAACACTCGCCCCTTGAATGTGGTGGTGATTCTGGCTGATGACCTGGGCTGGAGCGATACCACGCTCTATGGACACACATCTTTTCACCGAACTCCCAATTTACAGCGTTTAGCAGACCGTGGCATGACGTTTACCCATGCCTATTCGGCCAGCCCTTTATGCTCGCCCACTCGTTCGAGCATTCTTACCGGACTAAATCCGGCACGCACTGGGATCACTACCCCAAATTGCCACGATAAGGAAGTTATCCTGAATGCCTCGGTAACTCCGAACGCGCCCCCTGGAAATAAATCATTACAGTGCAAATCGGTCACTCGACTAAATACCACTTACCCAGGGATGGGCACGATTTTACGTGATGCTGGTTATGTCACTGGTCATTTTGGTAAATGGCATTTAGGACTAGAGCCCTATTCACCATTGGAACACGGATTTTCAGTAGACCTCCCCCATACTGCTGGACCTGGTCCCGCTGGTAACTTCGTCGCACCGTGGAAATTCCCTAATTTTAAAGAAAATATGCCAAATGAGCATATTGAAGATCGCATGGCAAAAGAAGCCGCGGCATTTATGGAAGCCTATCGCGATCAACCATTCTTTCTCAACTATTGGATGTTTTCTGTTCATGCCCCTTTTAATGCGAAAGAGGAATACATAAAAGAAGCCGCTGGCCGCATCGACGCCAACGACGCTCAACGTAGTCCGACCTACGCCGCCATGATCCACTCATTTGATGATGCCATCGGCACGCTCATCGACACGTTAGATCGGCTTAAATTAACAGAACGCACGCTCATTATTTTCACCTCTGATAATGGTGGAAATATGTATAATACGGTGGACGCCACGACACCGACCAGCAATCGCCCATTACGCGGCGGTAAAGCCACGGTCTTTGAAGGCGGCATACGCGTTCCCTGGGTGGTGTCCTGCCCATCCGTAACCGCGCCGAAATCGACCAGCAATGCCCTGGTTCAATCGACGGATATTTTGTCCACCGTATTGGACGTCCTGCAGATCAAACCACCAACGGGTATGACCAGCGATGGCATCAGCATTGTTCCAGCATTGAAAGGACAGGCGTTAGAACGGGACGCTATTTTCACCTATTTTCCGCATGCCCCAGGCGTACCTGATTGGTTACCGCCGTCAGTCTCCATTCACGCGGGTGACTGGAAACTCATACGCCTGTTTCATAACGGCGACAACGGCGCACATCAATATTTACTCTATAATTTAGCCAACGACCTTGGCGAAAAACAAAACCTCGCGGCCCAAGAGCCGGACCGCGTCCGCGCCTTAGACGCACGTATCGAACAATTCCTGAAAGACACCAAAGCCGTTGTCCCCACTGCTAATCCTAAATTTGATGCGACAAAATACCGCCCAGAACTGGTTGGTGTGCCAACCGAAAAGAAACCAGCGGACAAGAAATAATCTCCTATATCTTCATTGCATGACGAGACCATAAAAACCGATAAACACTCTAGCAGAAACTTTTTTCACAACTGATTGCTCATTTAGCAAACAATGTGAAAGTCTGCTTATGCCACTGCTTATTGATGTTTATTCCGACGTGATTTGTCCTTGGTGCTGGATTGGCAAGCGTCGTTTAGATCAAGCGCGAGCAACACTCTCGACCACACAAACCACCGTGCGTTGGCATCCATTTCAACTCAATCCTGGCATGCCACGAGAAGGAATGCCGCGCGCTGATTATCGCCGACGTAAATTTGGCAGCGATGAATATGCCCAGGCACTCGACGCCCGGGTAACCAAAGCCGGTGAGATTGACGGTTTAGCTTTTGATCTCGCCGGACAATCGCGCACGCCAAATACCTTGTTAGCACATCGACTCATCTGGTTAGCCGGACAACATGGCGTGCAAGACGTCATCGTTGAAGCCTTGTTTAGCGCCTATTTTAGTGCTGGCCTAAATATCGGCGACGCGCCGACTTTGGCACGCATCGCCGCTGCGGCGACTGAAACAAAAATGAACTCCACGCTATTCGCGACCCAAAATATCAGCGCGTTTCTTGCGAGCCACGGAGGCGAAGCGGAAATCCAAGTCGACGAACAATCCATTCGCGCACAACAACTGGATGGCGTTCCCTTATTCATCATCAATGGCAAAGAACGTATTAACGGAGCACAACCGCTCGCCGTGTTCACGTCCATTTTGAATCAGATGGCCACCGCCGCGCCTGATGATGCAACTGACTGCAGCGATGGCTTCTGTCGCACCTGAATTATTTCCGACGGTCTCAATGCCGATCAACGGTGCCAGTTGACCCCTCACTGAACCGAAGAGACAATCGGATATGCTCACGATTTATATTGATGCCGATGCCTGTCCGGTTAAGGCTGAAACCTATCGTGTCGCAAAACGATACGGTCTATTAGTCATGGTGATCGCCAATCAATGGATCAATATGCCCAATGATCCCATGATTCGCTTAGAGGTGGTCGATGATGGATTTGATGCCGCCGATCATTGGATCGTCGAACACGCTGGTGCGGGCGACATTGTCATCACCGACGACATCCCACTTGCGGGGCGCTGTATCGCCAAATCCACTCGTGTGCTCACCAATCGTGGCGATATTCGCGATGAACATTCCATCGGCGATGCACTCGCCAACCGACAATTATTGCAATACCTGCGTGGAGCCGGTGACATCCGCGGCGGCTCTAAACCCATGCAAGATGAAGATCGCCATTATTTCATGCAACAACTCGATAAATTAATTAATGCCGTGAAAAAACATGGGTAGAAACCAGATTTATTAATTCTACCTTGATTCCAATGCCGCCCGATATGCCGTTTGCAGTTCTTCGCGTATCGTTGGCGGTAAAGCATTCCACGCCACACCCATGATCGCACCTTGTAAGGCATAAGCGAGATTGAGCGACACAGGATACCCAGCAGCTTTCACCCGCAAACACACAGAGACGACACCCATATGTACCACTTGATCAATCGTTGTGATGCCGACGGCAGCTAACCACACGGACGTTTTACTACCTGGTTTAAAAATAGACTCAGCCATCACCAAAGACCCGGCGACGTAATAAACGCATATCGATGGGAATAAGCACCAAAATCATAATCACACATAACAACGCCGTGGCGGCTAAATGCCACGTCGGTTTACCGAGAATCAGCAATTGTCGCAATCCTTCGGCTAAATGATGCAGCGGATTTATTTGTACGATGGTGCTTAGTCCGGGAATCTCCGGCAGAGGAAAATAAGTACTGCTGGCAAAGCCAATCGGCATAATCACTAAGAAGAATGGCAGCCCCATATGATCCATACTTGGCAAGGTTGCGGTAAATAATAATCCGATCGTCGAAAACGCTAACGCTGCGAGGAACAACAGCGGAACGCACGCTAGCATCCACCACCAATGTAGCGTCAACCACCCACCAACACCAAAGCCTAGCAGAACCAAACAAACCATCACGGCATAAGCCGTTGCCATACTAGCGGCCCATAATGCTTCACCCCACACCACATGTTCTAATCGGACCTGCGTCGCCAACTGTCCTTCCCATGATTTCTGGAAATGCATGCGTACGTAAGCAGAAAACAAGGACTGAAAAAATGCCGTCATAAATACCGTGTAAGCCACTATTCCAGGTGCTAAATAAGTCAAATAATCTAAGGCATGTCCATCCCAGGTGATCGTCGACATTTGTCGTCCAAGTCCGACACCAAAGGCTAACAACATAATCAACGGCTCGCACACCGGCGGCAATAACGCGGTATGCCATTTACGCACATGAACGCGAATATGCCGAGCCAAAATTGCATAACTTTGCCAAGCAATAGCAGCAGAAAAAGTAATCACCCCGAACGCTCCATGGCTAAGGCTAAAAATAAATCATCCAGCGTCGGCACTCGCACTTCGTAACGCAAGCTCGGAAAGGCAGTCACAAATGCCGCTAATCCCGCAGCATTCAACGCAATGTGCCATTGCCCCAATACCACCGCCGGGCGTAATTGTCGCTCCAGCAACCAAGCGGTAACCTGAGACGCCTGCGGATCTGTCGTCGGTAATACGACGACATGTTCACCGACGACATCACCTAAGACGGTTTTTGCCACGCCAGCGGCTCGCACTTTACCTGCCTGCATCACCAATAAACGATCTGATAACCGTTCTGCCTCGTCCATATAATGAGTGGTTAATACCACGGCCATACCTTCGGCACGCAGGTTGGAAATTAATTGCCACACTGCCACACGCGCATCCGGATCCAGTCCGGTGGTTGGCTCATCTAAAAAAACGACTTTGGGTTTATGTAACACCGCACGCGCAATCATTAATCGACGACGAAATCCACCCGATAACATTTCCGGCATATGATTCGCATAAACATCTAAACCAAATTGTTGTAATAATTCATCAATACGCTGATGAAGATGTTCAATACGCGGACGATAATACCGCGCGGTTTGCTCTAAATTACCACGCACTGAAAAATCAGCATCAAACGTATCATCCTGAGTACAAACACCCAACGCCCGCCGTGCCGCATTGGGATCGGTGGATAAATTATGACCCGCAATCAACACACTGCCGGTATCTGGACGCAAAAAACCATAGCACATACGCAAGCTCGTGGTTTTACCGGCACCATTTGGCCCTAATAATCCGACCACCTCTCCTGGGGCGCAGGTAATATTCACTCCATCAACGACCCGTTTGCCACCTAGGGTTTTGCTCAGGTTATGCGCTTGGAGAAGCGGTGCGGATTGGCTAGCGGCTTGGTTCATGCGCAGCGAACCATAGGTAATTATGGGAAACTGCCTACCAATAAATTTTTCATTGCGGTTGTTCATTGCAGAATACGTTTTACATAGAACTAAGAAATCCAAGTCGAGTTGCGAATAGTACGGTAAATAATTCTTGACCTCACTGAACTTTACCCGATCTGAGTGGTCTTGTTAAGGAGTTCCCATGCGTCATCTCCCCACGATTGCCGGCGTCGTTCTTGGCTTGGCGTTTGTCGCTTTTTCCTGCATCTATTTCTTCAAACTGGTAAATATGCCACCACCACCAGAAGGTTCTCCCGCAGCGTTATTTATGGGCGCTCTTTACCCAACCGGTTATCTAGATTTCGTGAAAGCGTTAGAGTTGATCGGTGGGATATTGATTGCAATTCCGTTCACTAGGCGGATTGGCTTACTGATTCTTGGCCCTATTATTATTAATATCTTGGCGTTCCACGGGTTCATTACCAATGGAGCAGGTTTATTCGATCCACCGATCGTTATTATTGTTGCCCTAACTTTATATTTGGTGTGGGTCGACCGTTGCGCATTTGTATCATTTATTCGCGGGAAAAAAGCGGTCCACACGCCGTAAG
>SYDV01000357.1 GCA_005801395.1 Planctomycetia bacterium
AGTGCCAATAGCCAAGACGATGACCCGTGGTGCCAATCCATCCACTTCCCCATTTGCTATGCGATACAATAATTGGCGAGTAGAATCACCACCAATACCGTAATTAACGGCACCTAGACTGGCGTAGGTGTCTTCAAAAATACTCTTTCCTTCATTGCTCCAACCCATGGTAATTGAGTCGCCATAGAAAATGACCGAAATATCCTTTCCGCGTTTTTTACTGGTGGCGATAAACCCTTGGTGCATTCCAACCCACCCGGCACGCCAATCCCAACGGCACCAACCAGGAACCCAGGGCTTACCGAGTGGTAATGGCGTTGAAGACGGATCGCCTGGAGGAGTAGGTTCGAGCGTCATCTCGCTCGCTGGTAAATGAACGGCGAGCAAAACGAATAGGATCCATGTGCGCAGCATTTTTTAAGCCTCCTCAGGTGTTTATATAAATGTATACAGATGAATAGCGTGACAGACTGAAGGTTGATAGAAGTTAACTGAAAATAGGTTAAGTGCTACTTAAGTGATTGAAATTAATGACCTTATGTATTTAAGGCTTGCATCTTCTAGCTTTCAATCGGCCAGCTTGCGGAGTGTAGGTCGCTCGCTCTAATGCCGCATCCTTTCTGCTCAGCAGTATCGCGGTCGCGAGTCTTGCAGCGTTAGGTCGATTTTAACGATGGCTGTGCTGATGATGTCATCGGCGCGCCCTTGCCCGCAACGGGCAACAACAATCTGCCTCAAATCCGCCTTTTTGGCTTAATTGGCAATTGTAGTCTACTCATCCCGTCCATTTGTGACGGGCGAAGCGCAGCGTTTGCGCAGGATTATTGGAAAATGTCGGATCAACCCGATCTCACCGTGCTTAGTATTAAAGACCTCAGACAACTCGCTGGCGAGCATCAGATTCACAATCGTAGTCGCCTTGGCAAAGACGACTTGATTCAAGCACTGCAAGGTGTTTTAAGTGGGCATTTAGCCGCAACGACGGCAAAGGCTTCGGCTTCGGCGAGCACTCAAATCGCGTCTGAAAATGTGGTAGCTGATAAAGCCGTGCCAGAAAAAATAGCGGTCGAAAAAGCCGCCGTGGTGCCAAAAGCAAAAGAGCCTGTCGCCCACAAACCAGTGGAAGTCGCCTCGGAACCCGAATTGCTTGATGCGGCTGCGGTGGCGGAATTAACAGTTGCCGAGACTACTGCTGCACCGATGCGAGTCGCGTCACCTGCACCAGGTGAAAGTGTTGAAAAAAGTGAGACCGCTGAAACAGGCGTACCTGGTGAACGCCATCGCCGTCGTCGTCGTCGCGGTCGTGGTCGCGGTCGTGGTCGTCGTGAAAACGGTGAACAAGCTGTTGGAAATGCGGTTGTTGAAGATGACGACGCAGATGACGGTGAATCGGACAGTGATTCATCGAATGACGTCGATGCCGTTGCTGCGCCTCATCCAACGAATCCTGTCGCGCCAATGGCGAAGGCACCAGCAGCGCCAATTGCGCCAGCAGCACCAACAATAAGCACAAACGCTCCGGTGCCACCTCGAAGCGCACCTGCGGCTCATGCTCATGCGCCTTCTGCGCCGCGTCCTCCTCAACCTGTGCGCGATCAGCAAGCGCCACGCGATCAGCAAACGCCACGCGGTGATGCACAACGTCGTCCAGAACCAGCGCCGCGCCCGGCTGTGCCGCCGCAAGACGCACGCGGTCCACGTCCGCGCGTCGATGGACCACAACGGCCTTTACCGAGTGTCCTTGATCGTCTGTGTTCATTTTCAAAAGGTATTTTAGAGCTGTGCGATCCGTCAACGCCAACATGGGCGCAAGCACGGTTGAGTGAATTGTTGGCCGAAATTGGCGTGGGACCGACGCCGTGTACGGGAATGCCTAATGCGGAATTCCATCAAATTATTGGAACGATAGTCGCACAAAATATTCCTCTTGGTCACATTGCCGTCGTCGAGGCCCCTGGCTTTGTCATGCGCGGTGATCGCGGAGATCTATTTTCTTTGCGCAAAGCACAAATTCGTGTCGCAGCAAGTGAACGTTCGGACATCGCTCCAGCTTCGGTGGCGGCAGTTCGTCCGATTAGTACGCCAGTTGCTCCCGTGCGCGCACCAGCGCCGACTCCAATTCCAAATAATAGTCAAACCGTTGCACCGACCGCTGCGGTCGTAGCGCCGGCAGCTGCGCCAGCAACTCCAGCAGGATTAGAAGGCGTAACACCTAAACCGAACCCGGTTCGTGAACCACGTCCTCCACGACCAGTTCGTGCGCCAGATGCTGGGCGTTCTCCATTGCGTACGCACGGCATGGAACCAGTTGGCGAAGCCCCGGCTTTACCATTAGCGCAACAAGATCCCGCCGAATTAGCGCAAAAACCTAAAGCAGCCGGATTTATGTCTTTGGGTCTCAATGACCAAATATTGGCTGATCTTGCGGCAATCGGTTACAGCGAACCGACACCAATCCAAAGTGAAAGTATTCCGGTCGTTTTAGCCGGTAAGGATATTTTAGGACAAGCACAAACCGGAACGGGAAAAACAGCTGCGTTTGTCTTACCAATTCTGCAAAAACTGTACAGTTGCGAGAGCCCAGAGCGCAAGCCGATTGCCTTAATTTTGTGCCCAACCCGTGAATTAGCCAGGCAGGTATTCACTGAATTTACGAAAATGGCGGGTGCCAGCGGTGCGCGTGCGGTGGTGATCTATGGTGGCACTCCCATGGAAGATCAGATTCGCGCCTTGGAACGTTTCCCCCACGTCATCATCGGTACGCCAGGTCGTATTATCGACCATATGAAGCGTCGTGCGTTGGATTTATCCGGCTTGCAGAATTTAGTTTTAGATGAAGCCGATCAGATGCTCGACATCGGCTTCTGGCCAGATGTGAATTACATCATGTCACATACGCCACCAAACCGGCAAGTGATGTTATTCTCGGCTACCTTCCCCGAAGAGGTGAAGGACATGGCGCAAAAGCATATGAAGGATCCGCAGTCGATTCGCATTACGCCAAAATTGATAACGGTTGAGCAAGTCGATCAAAAATTCATTGCCGTGTCGCGTGACCGGAAGAATTCGTTGTTAGCACATTTCATTGAAACGCAAAATCCTCCGCAATTGGTGGTTTTCTGTCGCACTAAACACCAAACTGACCGTGTTGCTGAAGTGTTGAAGCGTAAAAACATGTCGGCGGGTGCGATTCATGGCGATTTACCGCAATCAAAACGAGAACGGATTTTGGCCCAGTTCCGTTCTGGCGAGATTCAAAGTTTAATTGCGACCAACGTGGCCGCACGCGGACTTGATATCCCTACTGTGTCGCATGTGGTCAATTACGATATTCCAGAAATGCCAGAAGAGTACGTGCATCGTATCGGTCGTACGGCGCGCAACGGCGCGAAGGGTGTCGCTCGCACCTTTATTACTCCCGAGGACGGCCAATTCTTGCTCGAAATCGAAAAGCACATCGGTTTATTGCTTGAAGAAGAAAAGATTGAAGGATTTGAAGCAACCCCAGCAGAGCCTGAGGTCAAACGCACCATCGCTGATATGCCGGTTGGACAACCGCGCATGCTCAAACCGCTGGTCGGGGGCATCAAACTTGGTCGTCGTCGCCGTTGATTTTGTCGAGGTTCGTCATGTCGTTGCCGCTGCGCGTGTTCGTTATATTACTGTGCTGTAGCGCCCTCGTGGTGTTGAGCGGTTGTAAACGTGGGGGGCGTAGTGTTCCTTCATACCCGCAAGAAACGATTCGTCATGAAGTGCAAGTGGGTGAAACGATCACGATGGTGGCAACGCGTTATCGCGTCTCGGTTAGTGCGATTATTGACGCCAATAATTTACGTGATCGTAATTTAAAGCCTGGTTCGACGTTGTTTATTCCAGGGGGAACAATGCCCCCACCAGATCCGGTTTTAGAAGCGCCAGAGCCCGTGATCGCCCAAGCCAATGTGCCTAAGGCCGAAAGTACTTGGTTTACTCCGCGTTCAGCCTGGGCTCGTGATGCCATCATCTTGAGTCGTACTAAGCCGATGGGTGGTACGCCAACGCGTATTACCATCCATCATAGTGGAAACGTGGAAGACGTTCGGTTTAACAGTCGTGAATGGTTACAACGAATCGATGCGAATCATATTGCTGGTACGGGTCACGCTGAACCGTGGGCGTGTATTGGTTATCACTTCATAATTGATGCGAGCGGCACGGTGTATGAAGGTCGCCCCATGCGTTTTCAAGGTGCGCATGCAGGTAATGATGATGTGAATAAATTAAATATTGGTATTTGTTTGATCGGTGATTTTGACGCGGCGCGCGTGCCGACGGCTCAGCGCACCGTTATGTTGGAGGTGCTTGATCGCTTATGCTTACAGTACGGCATCAATCGTTCATCCGTTTATGGTCATAAAAAGTTTAAGGTCACCGCCTGTCCAGGTCGGAATTTAATTACCATTATAAATGCCTATGCTGAGCGGCCAACGCCTCCGGAAGATCCAGATACGCGTCAGTCAGCTTTACCGTCAGGTGCCACTCGTTTAGGCAGTTATTTTACGCCAGCAAAGTAAGTCGGTCGTAGGGCTTTGCCGTGGCCGGACATGTCAGGAGCTTTGCGTTGGGTGTGCACTGGTTTGATCTTCGCTCCAGACTTGTACTTGGGAAAAGACATTAGTCCGTCGTTTGTTTGTTGGTGAAAGCATCAGGATTGACGATGTGGACCATCTTCCTATCGTGCGCCTCCCCCCGTGCATGGGTGGCGGAATTGGCAGACGCACTAGCTTGAGGTGCTAGCGAGGTAAAACTTGTCGGGGTTCGAGTCCCCGCCCGTGCACCATTGGTTACCCCCGGCGAAAGCCGGGGGTTTTTATTTGGTATGATCCTTAGTGTAACCGATGAGTAGTAGGGTCTCTCGAAGCTTGGCCTGTGTGGTGAATCAAGCTCGGTAGGTCGTCACAGATGTTTTATCCTGAAAAAAGCAGTTGCCCGCCTCGTCTAGTCGCATTCGACTGGAAAAATGCAGTCATCCTCTCCGTTTCCCGTTCACCCATTTGGTGATGGGGTAATTCCGTCAGAAA
>SYDV01000358.1 GCA_005801395.1 Planctomycetia bacterium
GGCGGCAAAGACAACACATCACCAATATTATCAAAACCATGACCAACATCATCATCAGGGAAATCATTACCTGGCTGAATATCAATTCCGACTAAATCACGGATCGTATTATTATATTCAAAACGATTCAGACGTCGTACCGTGACGCGCCCTGGATCTGGCGCGTCATTCGCGGCCAACGATTTAACCCAGGCCGTAATTTTTTTACGCTCTGAATCGCTCGGTTGCTTACGTTCCTTTTCCGGGGGCATTTCTTTGGTCGTCAATTGATGCGAAACTTCTTTCCACACTTTGCGCGCTTTGTCAGCAATCGCACCGTTCTTATAATTCGCTAGATTAAGATCACCCTTTTGTTTTTCTGCGCCATGGCAGTCATAGCAGTACATCTGTAAGAGCGGAATGATCTCTTGTTCGTAGTGTTTATGCGCAGCTGAATTATCAGCGGCTTGTAAAGGAACTGCCGACAGCGCGCCTAATCCAAATGCTCCCACTAATGCCACGGCACTTAATAAAGGATGCGTAACGACCGACTGAATCCGTAGAGATGTCATCAGACGCATAACTAGGCGGCTCAATGTGTGCACCTGCATTTGCATCGGCAGCACTCCTCACCAAGTTATTGATTTGAGCACAGGAAAACATTCCTGACAGACAAAAGTGTTAAACCCAACTTACGTGTGTATGCCAACCTGTTACCGCTTATCCCACAAAGCTTTAAGCACTTTATTACGTATGCTCAAATAGCTGTCCGAAGGCACAAACAACAGTTTTAGTAACTTCTCGTTTGGTCATACATTAGACCGCGATTGGCGGCAGCCTAACTCTTCAAACAGATGGCGGCGCACCGACAAACATGTCAGAGTAATTATTCAAACCGATTAAGGTTTGTAATTCACACATGCTGGCCGAGCAGCAGTTCATTTTGTGACTTTCGATTATCGCTAGTTCCAGCTAGTGATGCTCAAACCCGGTCCATGGTAAGGACACAATGCGACCGCTGCGATTTTCCATAAACGCCCCAGGTTCGTCCACCAACCAGCCGATCATGTGCAATCGTTGGCTAAACGGCCAGGCCAATTGCATGGTCGGCCAGTGTTCTGGCGCCACTGCCACCAGCAATTCAAAGTCTTCGCCGTCACAACAGGCGGCTTTAATCTGATCTGATAATACTGGCACATCGTCGTGAATCGGCACTTGATCGGGTAGTAATAAAAAACCACAGCCGCTCGCTGTCGCTAATTTTGCGGCATCCGCTGCCACCCCATCGCTGAGATCCATCATCGCATGCACATACGGACAGGCGGCTAACCATTGGCCTTCGGCAAAACGCGGAACCGGACGTAAGTGACGGCCAGAGGCCAGACTGCCACCGAGTGGACCTGTGACGACCAATAAATCACCGGCATGTGCACCGCTACGCGAAACAAATCGTTTCGTCCCCTGCGGACCAGCAACCGCTTCGCCCCATACGGTGACCGTAATGACTAATTCTTCTCCACCTGTTGTATCGCCACCCAATAACGGACAGTCATATTTTTTCAAAGTTACAATTATTCCATCCATAATGGCAGAAGCGTCCCAACGACTGGGGCAACTCAGTGCCACCACCGCTCCAACCGGTCGAGCACCCATGGCCGCCAGATCGCTGAGGGCCGCGCCAGCGGCTTTGCCACCAATTGCATCTGCCGTATCCTTGGCAAGAAAATGGCGACCTTCAACAATCGTATCAGTACTGAGGCAGGTCGGACCACGTGGTGTCCACACGCAACAGTCATCACCAATACCAAGCGTTTCCGCCGGATCAGTGACTTGGGCGCGAACGTGTTTAATTAATTCGTTTTCACGCACGTTAAGGCCGCACGAGTTGCCACATCAATGAGCTGCAGACGTCGCTAATTCTCGACGACGGCAAGCAATTGACTCACGCAATTCGTTAATGCGCCGTTCCAGTTCCACAATGCGCGAACCAGCGACGGGGTACACGGGATGATGCATTTCATTTAGCGCCGACATTTGCGAGCGCATTTCATCGTTCAAGGATTCCAGTAACGCATCACGATCAGGCGGGGTAGTCATGGGCGGGAGTGTCTTATTGAATTTGTTAGTTCAAAGGGGGATTTTTTTAGAGGAGGGACTGACGGATCGACGGACGGACGGACCGATAAACTGGTCCGACGTCCGATATCCGATGTCCTGGGCTAACATCATTTACCGCCCTATGACGGCGTTAATTGTTGCTTCAAAAATGTTTGGGCCACAAGCCGAAAAAATGCCCCTCGACCAAAAGAACCTTGATCGCGCCAGACATCGGACATCGGACATCGGACATCGGACATCGGACATCGGACATCGGACATCGGACCAGTCAAAGATCTTCAGAATTCCGTCAATAAACAAACGGCTGCGGTTCACCTTCTGGTATCGTGAGGATTTCAACTCCGCGATCAGTGACTAAAATTGTGTGTTCAAATTGCGCCGAGCGTTTGCCGTCAATCGTGACTGCTGTCCAACGGTCGTCCCACATCAGGTGACGCCAATCGCCTTGGTTAATCATCGGTTCAATGGTGAATACCATTCCGGGACGTAGCTCGAACGTTTGTCCTGGATCAAAATAATGTGGCACCTGCGGGTCCATGTGAAACGTTTCACCAATGCCATGTCCGACAAATGCACGTACCACTCCATAACCGTGTTGATCAGCAACTTCTTGAATGCCGCGACCAATATCACAAATACGCGAACCGGGTTTCACTGTGCTAATGCCCCTCATCATGCAAGCATGAGTGGTCGTCACTAATTTTTGTGAAGCCGAATCGACATTTCCCACGAACACGGTTTCGGATAAATCGCCATGCATGCCGTCGAGATAAATTGTAACATCCAAATTAACAATATCACCATCTTCTAATGCCCGCGAATCGGGAATGCCGTGACAAATGACTTCATTTACCGAGGTGCACAGCGATTTGGGATAACCATGATAATTTAGTGTCGATGGGTAACCATTGAGATTAATATAGGCTTGATGAGTAATCGCATCGATGGCATCGGTCGTAATGCCTGGGCGAATAGCTGATTTTGCCACTTCTAATACTTGACGTGCAGCACGACAGGCGCGGCGCATGCGTTCTATTTGATCCGGGTTTTTAATAATATTACGCACCCGTGATCCACTGGGTCGACCGGTCAGGGCATAATCTGGACGAACAATACGAGCGGGCACCGTGCGAATGGGCGAAAGCTCGCCCGGTTTAACGGCATTACTTTTGGCGTTTTTTATGGCGCTTTTTGCCGCAGGTGCATCTCCGCCTAATTGTTTCATCAAATCGCGGCTTTGATGACAACGTTTATATTTACGACCGCTACTGCACCAGCAGGGATCATTAGGACCGATTTTAGACACGTCACTCCTTTTTGACAGGCGGGAACGTAGCAAGGTCTCATGCTGATGCATCTAGTCATGCGGAGTGCGACTCTCTGCTGTATTTTACTCTGCTCTTGTCTTGCCCCCTTCGTTGCTGGCCCACCATGGCGCGCCATGCGTACCACCATCACTGCCAGCGATGCGCCGACGGCCATCGGTCCTTATTCACAAGCCGTGCGTTATCAGGGACTGTTATATTGTTCCGGTCAACTCGGTTTTAAGCCCAGCACCGGCGAATTTGTTTCCAACGAGACGGCCAAACAAGCTGAGCAAGCCTTACGTAATTTGGAGGCGGTATGCCGAGAAGCGGGCACCAGTTTAAACAAAGCCCTACGATTGACGATCTACTTGATCGACTTGGCTGAATTTCAGGCCGTCAATCAGGTCTATGCCACCTTCTTCGAGGCACCTTTTCCAGCCCGCGCAACCGTGCAGGTTGCCGCCTTGCCCAAGGGTGGGCGGATAGAAATTGACGCTATTGTAGCACTATAATGCTCTCGCACACATCCTTTAAGCAAACTGCTGAAGGATGTCGTAACCAACCTCAACACACGCGCTTGCGCGGTGTACAACGTGGTGCGCTTTCCTGCTCGGTTTTACGGGATAAGTGATGGGCAAGCAATTATGCGGAGTTCTTCATGACGGTTAGTCCTCATCAGTTCGGTCAACGAACGATTTTTCAACTGCTGATGGTCGCCGTGCTTTTCACGAGCTCTGCCACCACTGCTGAACAAGCGCTCCCAGGGTTACACCCGTTATTCAGTGATCACATGGTGTTTCCTCGCGACATCGCCGCACCCGTTTGGGGATGGGCGAAACCTGGCAGCGAAGTCACCGTCCAAATGGGCGATAAAAACGAAAAAGCTAAAGCCGATAAATCAGGTCGTTGGCAAGTTAAAATTGGTCCATTTAGTGCCGGTGGTCCACATATGCTCACCGTCAGCGGTTCAATTAATGCCACCATTAATGATGTGCTTATTGGTGATGTATGGCTGTGTTCTGGCCAATCCAATATGGAATGGGGCGTTGCTCACTCGCATGATGCGGAAAAAGAAATTGCCGCTGCCAATCACCCAAATATTCGTTTATTTCAAGTTCCGAAACAAATCTCGTTACAACCAGCAGATATCGTGAACGGTAAATGGTCCAACTGTTCCTCAGACACGATTAAATCATTTAGCGCCGTTGGTTATTATTTCGGACGCACCTTACAACATGATCTGAATGTTCCCATCGGTTTAATTAATAGTTCTTGGGGTGGCACGGTTGCTGAAGCC
>SYDV01000029.1 GCA_005801395.1 Planctomycetia bacterium
CCGTGAACTGGCTATTCGCTTAGCCTATTTTCTATGGAGCAGCCCACCGGATAAAGAATTGTATGCGCGTGCGGTTGATGGTTCGCTGAGCACCGAGCGCGTATTGAAAGCCCAAGTTGAGCGTCTTTTAAATAGCCCCAAGGCCGCATCGTTCATGGAAAGTTTCATGGGTCAGTGGATGAATCTCAAACGTTTTGATGGTATTACGGTTGATAAAGATGTCTTTACTTTCAATGATGGAATTCGTCTCGCCGTTAGGAAGGAACCACTCGAGTTCTTTAAGGTTTTGTTGCGCGAAAACCTGAGCGTAACTCATATGATTAAGTCTGATTTTGTCGTCATTAATGCGATGATGGCCGCGCACTATCAGATTCCTGGGATAACCACAAATACATTCGAAAAAGTCAGCTTGCCGAGCGATTCCGTTCGCGGCGGTCTCATTAGTCAGGCATCATTTTTGATGATTGGATCGAATGGCGAGCGAACCTCGCCCGTGATTCGTGGTGCCTTGGTCATGGAAAAACTATTACACGATAAACCCGCTCCGCCGCCGCCTAATGTGCCAGAATTAGATCAGGTGAGTAAGACCCCACTATCTTTGCGTGACGCGGTTGCGCTGCATCAAAACAAAGCGCAATGTGGATCGTGTCATGTGAAAATGGATGCGATTGGTTTTGGCCTGGAGAATTTTGATATGCTGGGGCAATGGCGAGAGCAAGAAAAAGTTGGCAATAAATTCATTCCAATTAATACCGGCGGCACCTTGCCGGGTGGAGATAAGTTCAGCAATCTGATAGAATATAAAACCATGTTATTAAAACATAAAGCGAAGCTGGCACAGTCGATGATCGAATCATTGTTGGCCTATGGTATCGGACGTGAGGTTGGTTTTTCTGACGCGAATACCATCGAAAATATGCTAAAATCATTAGCTCAAGAGGACTATCGCATGCGCTCCATGATTCATGCGGTGATTGCCAGCGCGACTTTCCGTCAGAAATAAAAAAGGGTATTATTATGAGCTTATTTGTTCATCATTCCCGCCGTTCTTTTTTGCGCTTAGGCAGCTCGTGCTTAGCGCTGCCATTTTTGGAAACCTTTGCTGGCTCGACGGTGGCAGCGACCCCGCCACCTAAACGGATGGTATTTCTCGGCGTTGGTAATGGCTTTACTAAAGAAACATTTTTCCCAAAAACCGCAGGGAAATTTGCTGATATTGGTTTGACGGATGGTCTCGCCCCGTTGAAGGCGCATCAAAACGACATGACCATGTTTGCCAACCTGACGAATCTTGGGGCCAGTAATCCGCATGCTGGTTGTACTTCTTTTCTGACCGGCGCCAATGTAGAAGGCACCACGGGTAAATCATTTTTCAACTCTATTTCTTGTGATCAAATTGCGGCCCAGCATTTAGGGCAGGATACGCGTTTTTCCTCGCTCATTTTGACCACGAACGAAAGTAATAGTGGTTATGGAGCGGGTTTATCCATGAGTTGGACGGCCGAGGGGAAACCAATGCCAGGGATCATTGGTGCTTTCGATTTATACGAAGCGCTTTTCGTGCAGAAGAAGGAGAGTGACGCAGAGCGAGAAATGCGTTTTAAGACCAATAGCAGTATTTTTGATGCCCAACGCCTTGGTGGTGGAGTGATAAGAAATTCTTTGAGTAAAACGGACGTGGGGAAATTAGAGGAGTATTTAGAATCGATTCGCCAGATTGAAAAAGACCTCGCACGACAAGCGCAATGGGCGACCATTGCGAAACCTCAGGCCCCCTTTGCGGCGCCAGCGAAAATAGCGACAGGTGCTGGCAATAGTCCCAATGGCATCACCGAAATGAAACTTATTTATGATATGATCGCATTGGCTTTGCAGACTGATTCCACGCGCGTTGTAACGTATCGTCAACCAGTGCGCACGGTGTTGGCGGAAATGGGCATCAATATGGATGCTCATTCGATCACCCATTATGGCTTTTCGAGCGCGCGAAAAGAGGCGTCGCTGGAACGCGATAAAAAATGCACCGAATTGCTGGCGTATTTCCTGACGAAACTCAAAAACACCAAAGACCAAGATGGCAGTCGTCTTTACGATAATTGTATTGTTAGTTGGGGAACCAATTTGCGTTCCGGTCACGAATTGCGTGATTTACCAGTGATTATTTCCGGCGGTGGGGCAAAGAAAATTAATCATGGTAAACACCTTGTTTTGCCGAAAGTCGACACGCCATTGGCAAATGTGTGGCTGACTTTAATGCAACAAGCGGGCGTGCCAGTCGATAGCTTTAGCCACAGCACCGGGATTGTCCCTGAATTAATTTCGTAGAATGGTCAGGGGGAAGTTGAGGTTACCCCAGTAGACGTGCGCGAGTTACAGAACAGATTTTTAGTCGAGATAGCAGTAAGTAAGGACAACTAGTTCAACTCTACGACACTCTGGCGCGTAATCTTTTGACTGTAAGAAGATTTCGCAACTTAGTGTCGTAGGGTCTCATTAATAAAACTTCAGTACGGCACTGATGACTATCTTTACATCAACAACGGGGGCAGCATTTCCTAAAAATATATCGCCGGCATCCGCGATTATTATGGGTGTCGACCACGTTGCACCCTGTTCCGCCTTTATCTCGAAATTCGACGATTGAGAAAGGGATACGAGGTCGCGACGTGAATCCACACCGATTGGAAATGATAGCCATCTTTGGCCACCGCGTCGGCGATCTGTTCTGCGACGATTTCATCATAACCGGTCAGGGTGCGACACAGTGCGTAAGAGAGAACTCGCTGCACTAAAGAGCGAGAAAAATCGTCGTGCTTGGCCGATATCAGACGTTTGAGATCAGCGGGGGAGTTGAAGCGTTTTTGGCCAGGGAGTTCGCCCGCCGCGTCGACCGGAGCGCCGGTGTCATCACGTTCGCGCCAGCGTCCAAGGACGTCGAAATTTTCCAAACCGAAGCCAATCGGATCAATGGCTTGGTGGCAACTGAAGCACGCTGGATCAGCCCGGTGGCGTTCGGTGCGTTGGCGTAAATTAAGGGCGAGGCTGGTCCCCTGTTGCTCCAATTCAGGTACATTTGCTGGAGGGGGAGGTGGCTTCTGTCCCAAAATACGGTCGAGCACCCAGGCACCGCGTTTTACTGGGCTGGTGCGATTCGATTGAGAGGTCACTAATAACACGGCGGGCATGGTCAGCACGCCACCGCGATTGCGGTCGCTGAGCGTTACGCGCGTCATGTGGCTGCCTTTAACGCGATCTTCCAGGCCATAAATTTTCGCCAGTGCGCCATTCATAAAGGTATAATCATTATCAATAAATTCGGTCAATTTGCGGTCTTCACTCAGGATCGTGTCGAATAAAAGCGCCGCCTCTTCATACATCGCAACGCGCAATTCTTTGGTTAAGACGGTAGCATATTGGGGATCCAGCACGACTTCATTTAGTTGACCAATACCTAACCAAGAGCTGCCGAATCCATCGAATAATGTACGAGAACGGGGATCATTAATAAGTCGTCGCACTTGCTCTGCGATCACAACCGGATCCTTCAATTTGCCCGCATCGGCGAGCGCACTGAGTTCATCATCCGGCATGGTTGACCAAAAAACAGATAGGATAATTTTGCGGCTAATTGGTGATCGCCGAGGGGGACAATATCTTTATTTTTACCAGTGATGGAACCATCATCTGGCGTCAAATAAATAAATGCGGGGGAAATGAGCACGGCTTTCAGCATTAACTTCACCGACGAGGCAAACACTTCATCTTGTTGGTCGGCCAAATCGAATATTTTGAGTAGTCCGTCTATTTCTCCGGTGGTTGGCGGGCGACGATAGGCGCGACGAGCAAAACTCTCGGCAATTTTTTTCGCGGCGTCACGCTTCGGGATGTCTTTACTCGGTACGGCGACAAATAAGCGTTTTTGCAGATCCGATGGTTTCGCTGCGGGTGGACCAATGACTTCGACCATTTCGATGATGGCGCTGCGTAATTCTTGGCTTGGTTTTGGGGCTTCTGGTTTTCCGTCTTTGCTGTCTTGCCCTTTTGCTTTGTCGGCTGGTGGTTTGGGTGGTGTCGGTTGCGGTGTACGCTTTGGATCTGTTGGTTTCACTTCAACAAATGGATTGAGCATGAGGAACGACAATTTCGAGCGCCCAGCCGGTAACTTACAGCTTATGGAGTAGGTTTTTGGGCTTTTGGGATTGGCGGTTATTTTTATTTCGCCGACGACTTTATTATCCATGCGCACAGCCAGCCGGGTTGGCTCGTTGCCAAGTACTTGCTCGGTGGCAGCCCGCACCTTGATGGTATAAGTCCCATCCGCAGGCGCTGCTAACGTGGTAATTAATTCTCCTGGGCCAATGAGCGTCCGCGTGCCACCATCGTCTTTACCAGGCTCAAGATTTCCAGCGATCATTAAATCGAGTTCACCAGCCTGCCAGCCGATTTGTAATTGCTCGGGTTTAATCGCTTGGTCCAAAATTTCATCGGCGACCAATAAATATTTTTCCATTAATATGGGGGAAATTGAACTGCTGAAACCTTCACCGATCATATCTTGCGGTACCTGGCTGGCGACCTTGGGATCGACTCCCAATAAATCGCGCAGGGTGTTGGCGTATTCTACTTGTGATAATCGACGGATGGTGCCGCGACCGGGATCTTTCGGCGACAAGTGTTTTAGGTTACGAACCCAAGTAATAAATTGCGTGCGCTCGGATTCACTAGGTTGTTTGTTTTCTTTTCCTGGTTTCGACGCAGGCGGCATGTCCTGCGCATGAACGCGGCCAGCGGCTTCCTTCCAGATACCTATTTTGGCTAGGACCGAAGTGCCATTATAACCAGTAGAGAAATTACTTAGGTCGAGATCGCCCTTATGAGATTTATTATTA
>SYDV01000359.1 GCA_005801395.1 Planctomycetia bacterium
GATGAAGTCGTGCTCATGGCTAAATCCTGTGAGATTTCTCACGATTGGGAGTGCGGATTTAGCTTAAGTAAAACATTAATTCGGGTGAGTGTTTGCCTTTGCGCACACCTGCCCCCCATGCGATGCACGGTACGCGCATGCCAGCTTCCCAGGTCGTCAGTTTATTTCCACGCAAAGGTTGTGATGGATTCCGGCCAGGACCGCGTCCATTGTCTGAAGTATAAATAACTATAGTATTGTCTGAAATACCAAGTTGTTTAAGAGTATCGATGAGACGGCCTGTGTGGAAATCTAATTCCTCAATGGCATCACCATAGAGTTCCCATTGTGATTTCCCCTTAAATTCGGGACTCGTCGCTAGGGGTTCATGCAGCATCGTGTGGGGTAAATAAATAAAGAATGGTTTATGTGCCTGATGTTGTTGTTCAATAAATGCGATGGCTTCATTAGTATAGAGTCGGGTTAGTTCAGCCGGATCGGCTGGTCGTTTGACTACCGTGTCATTGCGCATCACGGGCACACCACCATCTTTTTCGAAATAAACGGTCTCGATTGGATCGAGATTATGCAAAATACCAAAATAATGGTCGAAACCACGCGCACGCGGTAGTGTTTCCGGTGTAAATCCGACATGCCATTTTCCAATACAAGCCGTTGCATAACCGCTGGCTTTAAATAATTCCGACACGGTTAATTCATTGACTGGAATTCCTCGTAGTGAATCGGCTCGTTGCACCCAGGCCTCCATGCCAAAACGTCGTGGATAACGCCCGGTCAATAAACCAGCACGCGACGGCGAGCAAATGGGTGCAGCAGCATAATAATTGGTAAAACGCACACCTTCGATCGCCAATTGATCGGTCCGCGGGGTGCGTACCTCCGTCGCGCCATAACAACCGAGATCGTAATAACCGAGGTCGTCCACGAAGATGAAAATGATATTAGGCTTTTCCGCGGCGATAGCCGAGGTGTAAAGGATAATGGTAACTAAGAGAGCGACGACGTATTTCATAGTGAGACCAGAGTGATTGGGGAAAACTGAGGTAGTAACTCGGTTGGAAAAACACCAACCGCTGTTATTTTCCCCAGGTCATGATCATATCTGATGAACTTAATTAACGTCTGCAAACCATCTCAGCGTGCTAATTTCCCACACAGCCAAAAAAGCGCCGATAAAATTGGAATAACAATCAATAGTGACCGGAATCAGAATGAAGAGTACTAGGACCATGCGTGGAACGTGGGATGAAGTGATCATTGGGGCGTTTGAAGTCCGATGTCCGATGTCCGATGTCCTGCGTGATCATTCGTCACGGATTTGTTTTTTGCGATGGAAAAACGCTGGGGCCATTTATTACTTTCGGGATTAGACTGGATGATTATTGTCGGCGGTTTATACTGAAGTGGCGGTTTTTTTTCTCCGTATAAATTATTAACGGCTGGGCCTTAACCAAACTTTTGTTTTGAAACAACGTGGGTCTTTGGTCGAAGGCGTTAATCATCAGAAGTGTTCCTTGACTGAAAAGTATTCTCGCGGCAATTATTGGTTGAGGACAGTTAATTTTTCCCAGGCGATTCTGAAGCGAGCTATCTGAGCATCGTCACTCTGGTGATCCTTGGTGTTGGATTGCCCTTATCCCAACAGTTTGGTCTTGTGCAGTCATTTTAGCGGCATGCACGGGACGTTTAGCAATGCTGAATTTCTTTCGATAGCAATCCATCGCGTGATGGACATGCGCGAAAGTCCTAAAAAGACTGTGTATTGTCCAGAATAGAAAGGCAGGGTTGGCAGTATCACTACTATGAAGAAGCAAACGACAAGCATTCGCAGGAGGCCGATGGAAAAAAATCGATACAGGTGGTTACAGGCTCTGGTGATAACCGCTGCTCAAATGAAGCCTCACAGCATTTCTTTCGCTATGACGATGTTTAACGATTCAATGAATAGCGTGCCGGTGGGAACATTGTTTGTTAAACGTTGATTTACTCGATGAAGGACTCCGGTCATGAACAACATGAATAAATTTGGACCTCGGTTTTGCATGATAAGTTTGTTGGCAGCTATGTTGTTTAGTGCCATAGGTGCGCCGATTTGTGCGCTGTCAGGGGAAAAGCCTGACGCAAACTCAAAACAGCAAAACGAGCATAATCTAGTTAATTTTACCGTGTCGCTAAGCAAGGATTTTAATGCGCCCAAGGCAAAATTCGTTCTTGTCACCATGGGCGAATCAATGAAGGGCAGCGGTGGAAATGGTGGCAAGGTGCTTGAGGCCCAGCTCGCCATTGACGGCACCAGTGGAAAATATCCGGAGTTCAAAGGCGCGGTGGCTACCACCTATTCAAACCCCATGGCTCAAGGCGGTAGCGGCAACGGCCATTACGGCGGCAACGCAAAAATTTATATGGAAGTTGGTGAAGTGATGGGCAAGGCCATGGCCGAGGGAATAAAAAACAGCGATGAAAAATAGTTTTATGAAAAGAATAAATATAATATTCTTGAACTTCCTCGCGATTGTCATGGCGGTCGTCCAGGCGTCGGACGATAGCGCTAAAGTGGTAGCGGTGTCGATCCCTCAGCCAGTGCAGTCAATTTTGCGCACCTATTGCTACGATTGCCATAATGACAAGAAAAGTAAGGGCGGGGTTCGCCTGGATACTTTTTCAGCGTTGGAATCCAACGCACAACTGGATCTGCTGAATATTGTTCAAGAGCAATTACACTTTCACGAGATGCCGCCAAAGGATAAGAAACAGTTGAATCCCACGGAGCGCAAATTACTAGTTGAATGGGTACGTGGTGGTCTCGTTAAGGCGAATGCGCCGTTGATCGAAGATAAATTACGATATCCAGATTACGGTAATGCGGTTGATCACGATAAACTCTTCAGTGGTTCGATCACGGATAAACCATTCACTCCTGCTCGGCGTTGGCTGGTGAGTCCGCAGATATTTGCCGAGCGAGTTCTCGATATTTTCAAACTGGAGGGAAACGAGCGGGAGGGCATGCGGCAAAATGGATTTCACGGAGTTTCAAATCCTTTTTTGTTGCCGGAACATTCGGGCGTTCGTGATTACGATATCGCGTCGCTCGAAGGCGGGCATTTGTTGGCGATGCTCTCGAATGCGGAATACTTAGCAAGCAAACAACTCGTAGCTGCTCGCCTTAAAAAGGGGGAAATTAAAGCAGAGGATGTGGTCAATAAGGCCGATAAATTTAACCCCAAGATTTCGCTTCCCGCGTTTGAAGCTATTATTTTAAATGATGAGAAACCAACGGACGAGGCGATCAACGCCGCCATTCAGACGCAGTTTTCTTGCGTATTGCAGCGTCAAGTCAGCGATAAGGAGTTGGCAAAATACCGTGAATTAACCAAATCTGCGATTGCCCTTGGCGGAAATATTGAGGGTCTGCGCCGAATGTTGGTTGCCGTTTTGCTGGAATCTGAATTTTTATATCGCTACGAATTTGGCGCAGGCAGCGCAGAC
>SYDV01000360.1 GCA_005801395.1 Planctomycetia bacterium
AATAAGCGATGACGCCGGCTTTTTCCGCTTGCGTAATTCCAGCGCTTAACCAACGGCGTAATTCTTCTGCGACGGCACGGCCATCGGCGTAGCGTTTTTGCGGATCGCTTTGCAGGCAATGCAAGGCTACGGCGACTAATCCACGTGGTAGGTTGCGGTTTTGTAACGGTGTTACATCAATGGCATTCGCCGGTAGGCCGTGGGAAAATGATTGATCTGAAGCGGAGCGACTTGGTGCTACGGCGCTTGTGGGGGTATTGGTCGAACGCGGACCATGGCCAGTCAATAACGCCATTAATAAACCGCCCAGGGCGAAAACATCCATGCGCGGATCTGCTGGCGCACCGTGAAATTGTTCTGGAGCCATCCAACCAGGAGTTCCTAAACGATACGTGCCAATGGTGGAATGTGAGTCCTGGTTAGCGGTACGCGGCAATAAACCGGTGGGATTGGTTGGTTGTGCCGCATTGGAAACCACTCCTGCTAAACCCCAATCAATCACGTAGATCGCACCGAGCGATCCGACGATGACGTTGTCGGGTTTTAAATCGCGATGTACCACGCCACGACGGTGGGCATAAGCAATCGCTTCGGTGATGCGCAGCATGAGCTCAGCCAAGCGTGCTAAATCTAACGGTTGAGTGCGCGTGAGTTGACGAGCCACCAAAGTAGTCAGCGAATTTCCGTCGAGTCGTTTCATCACAAAGGCAGGTTCGCCTAAAGCCGCAACGCCAACATCATGGACAGGGACAATACCTGGGTGTTCGAGTTGCGCCGTTATTGCTGCTTCACGTCGGAACGTGCGCAAGCGTGCGGCATAACTCGCTATCGTTTCATCAACGCGCCGGGAACGGCAACGCTTTAATGCCACTTCGCGGCCAAGCACCGTATCAAAAGCTGATTCCACGATACCCATACCGCCAGCGCCTAAACGGCGGTCGATGCGATAACGTTCAGGGCCTAAACCTTCGGGCGTGAAAGCTGAAGGGCTGGTGGCTTCTGCAATAATAGTTGCTGATGATGATAAATAAGTGTCTTTAAGTTCTGAGACGGGTTCTTCGGTGCCCAGCAAGCGCGCTTGTTCTTCGGGTGATTGCGCGGTGATCCAGGCATCAACCGCCTCAAATCGCGTCAATTCCAAACGCCCTTCGCGGTAAGCGATTAAATCATCGGATGTCGGTGTCATCGGTGTCGGCCTAAGCGCAGACTATTACCAATAACCGTCACGGATGAAGCGGCCATTGTCGCTGCTGCCACCATAGGGTCTAATAACACACCGGTGAATGGATACAGCGCACCTGCGGCAATGGGGATGGCCAGCACATTATAAATGAATGCTCCAGCTAAGTTTTGTTTAATGGTGAGCATGGTGGCGCGCGATAAGTCCATCATGGCAACGACGCCATCGACTCGGCCAGAAAGCACCACCACATCACCAGCACCACAAGCGATGGCATTTGCTTTATTCGTGGTGGCCATGGTCATGCCCACGTTTGCACAACTGAGTGCTGGAGCATCATTTATTCCATCGCCCAGCATGAGCACTTTTTGGCCTTGTTGCTGCCATTGTTTTATGAGTGTTAATTTATCGGCGGGTAATAATCCGGCTCGTACCTCGGTAATTTCCAACGAGTCTGCCACGGCTTGTGCTGAGTTAAGTTGATCGCCAGTTAGCAAAGCAATCGTATAACCACGTTGTCGCAAGTTGGTGAGCGCTGGTTTGGCGCCAGGTTTAATGGTGTCGCAGAGCGCCAACATTCCGATTAATTTTTTATCACAGGCGACAAAAACCCCCGTTGTTGCATCTAATACCATATTCAACAACGGTCCTTCGATTCCCTGGGCCCGCAGATAACGCGCATTACCTACGATGATGGCGCGGTCGGAAACTATGCCGCGTACGCCGTGTCCTGGTTCAACATGTAAATTGTGCGCTGGCTCAAGTAACAATAATTTGTCGGTGGCAGCGCGACGAATGGCAATGGCTAAGGGGTGTTCAGAACTACTTTCGACGGCAGCAGCAAATCTGAGCACCTCGTTTTCACTGACATCACCTTCACATAAAATGCGATCAACCTGTGGATAACCATGTGTGAGCGTGCCAGTTTTATCACAGGCAATAAGCGTAATTTGTGCCGCTTGTTCTAGTGCCGCGCCATGACGAATGAGTAATCCGAGTTGAGCCGCACGTCCCACCGCAACCATCACCGCAGTGGGTGTGGCGAGCCCAAGCGCACAAGGACAGGCAATAACTAATACGCTAGCGCTAGCGAGTACCGCGTGCGCTAGCAATTCTGGAGCGATTAAGCACCAGACGGCAAACGTGATTGTCGCAATAATTAAAACGATAGGCACAAATACAGCACTGATGCGATCCGCTAAATGGGCAATCGGTGGTTTTGCACCTTGGGCGGTTCGTACTTGTTCAATCAACTGTGCAAGAACGCTATCCGCACCGACCCGGGTGGTACGCATCACCACCATTCCATCGGTAATTACCGTGCCTCCGATGAGGTTATCGCCTACGTCTTTAGTTGTGGGCAGCGCTTCACCAGTCAGCATGGCTTCATCGACTTGGGCGTTACCAGAAATAATTTTTCCATCGACTGGCACGGTTTCACCAGTGCGTACCCGCACGAGATCATCGACGCGTAATTCTCCAACAAGAACCGGCGTTTCTTGGTCACCGTCCAAACGTGTCGCCGTCGGTGGCCGTCGGTTTATTAAAGCGGTAATGGCCGCCGCCGTATTGCCACGAGCTCGTGCTTCCAAATAGCGACCGATTAATACTAAAGCAATAATAACCGCTGCGCTTTCAAAATAAATTGGCAGAGGGCCAGGCCACCAATGGGGTGCTAATACTGCAGACAAGCTCAAACCATAAGCCGCACTTACCCCGAGGGTAATAAGCGAGTCCATGCCTAGTTGCCCGTGGCGTAATCCTTTAATGGCCGTCGTAAATATGCCGCGTCCGGGACCAATCATGACTAGGGTGGTTAAAACGCCTTGTATCCACCAGCTAAGTGCGTGGTGCCAATGAGTCATACCTAAAACCATAACGGGCAATGCTAAGGTTATGGCCAACAGCGATTGTTGTTTCTCTGGAATATTTTTTGGTCGATGATCAGGTATTTCGCCTTCATCGGCTTCTTCTGGGACAAACCCACCATCGTGCAATCGCGTTTTAATGGATGCGAGGTTCGCACGCGTTGGATCAAACGTAATATGAGCTTCTTTGGTCGCTAAATTAACGGTGGCTGAAGTAACACCGGTCGTGGTGGTCAATACTTGCTCAGCTCGCGTTACGCATGACGCGCAGTGCAGACCTTCTACTAAGGTCAGGCGAACGTGTGCGAGCGCCGTCATAATTTACGCCTGAGCGATTTCAGGTCCTCGACGGAAACCCGCTTTAATTAAAGCCACATCAAGTGCGCTCGATGGTAATTGTTCAGTAGCAGTAATCAGCGCCTGATGCTCGGATAAATTAACGTCAACCCGCAGTACCCCAGGGACTTTTTGCAAAGCCTTGGTTACGGCAGCGGCACATCCACCACACGTCATGCCATCAACCGGAAGCGAAAAGGTACGCATGGTAATGAAGCTAAGCGCTGAAAACCATTATGCGAGATGGATGTGAATGCAGGAGCACAAGAGATGCGAAGAAGGAAAAAGAAGGCATTCACAGGAGTGGCAGTAACCCGTTCGGGTGTTAGACGCGGAGGTTAGAGGAAGAGAACTGTTATGCTTGATCTTTTAGCCATGCGTCGCCAAAGGTAATTTCCAAACTTAATCGGCTGTCTTCCTCCGCGCCTCCTGTGAAGGCCTTCCTTTTCATTCATTTCACCTAACGAGCATGTTATGCTTTACCCGTTTTCAGTCGTTTTTTTAGCAAGTCGTGCATTTTATGATTGGCGTCGTCTAAGGCGTCGTAAATGTGATGAGCTAATTTTTGAATTTTTGTCTGTGCTTGCGGCGTAACATTAACATGAATCCAGGCGTGAAATTGGCGTAGGTTTGTTATGGTGTAGGCGCAGTATTCTTTGGTATCAATGTCATTGAACAGTTTAGATATTCCATCAGTCTCAATGACGATACTTTTTCTTTTACTGCCAGCAATTTGGTTAATGGTGACCACTAATGCGCCACAGCTAACGGCGTATAAAGACATGACGATGCGGTGAATTGCTAAGCGTTCAGCCGCATCGGCATGGGTGAGGCATTTATTGGTTAGTGATTTCAGTTCGTCACATTGGTTGAGTAGTTCTTGTGACACCTGCATAATGAAGCAAGACTCCGGCGTTAATCATTTGCCAGTTTCTGCAGCTAAAAGCTTTTTCAAGTCCGCTAAGGTTGCAGCATGTGCTGGGTCTTTTGCTAGGTTGTTTAGTTCCCCAGGATCTGTGTCGTGATCATATAATTCAACCCCTTCTTTTCCACCGGACCATTCGCTGTAGCGCCAGCGTTCGGTGCGGATGGAGCGTCCATCGCGTACCATGCTGAACGCGGCGGTGCGGACTTTGGCATTCGCATCAACTAATTGCGGACGCAAACTGACGCCGGATAAATAGTCTGGTTTTTTAATGCCGCAGATATCAGCGAGCGTGGGAAACAAATCGATTAATTCAGCGGGACTGGCGCTGGTTTTTCCCTGCTGAATTCCAGGTCCGGCAATAATCATCGGTACTTGTGATTGACGATCGAAAATGCTCATTTTTTGCCACAAACCATGTTCGCCTAGTGAATAGCCATGATCAGAAGTAAAAATAACAATGGTGTTGTCGCGTAGACCTTCGGCGTCGAGCGCGGCTAATACTTTGGCAACTTGGGCATCCATGTGGCTGGTCGAAGCGCGATAGGCTTGAATGCACTCACGCCGCATATCGTCGGTCATTTTATCTTGTTCTTTTTTGTGACTCGCCAGCGCCGCTTTAGGAATGCTAGGAGGGTTTTGGTCGGGATGATTAATGCCCGATAATTTTATTTGATCGCGGGGATATTTTTCAAACCATTTTTTTGGCGCAACGTACGGAGTATGCGGACGATAAAAACCTACGGCCAAAAAGAACGGATTGCCTTTTAGTTTTTTAAGTTCGCTAATCGCGGCATCAGCAGCGATGCCATCGGTATATTGTGCATCTTCGCCTTCATCAGCGAGCCAACTGAGCGTGCCGCCAAATTGTCCAGGAGTTAGGGTGATGATTTTGTCTTCGACGTCTTTATCGCGACCGCGTGGATTAATGACGTAGTCCCATGATGGTTTGTCATCTAAGCCATCGGTGCCAATTTCTTTTGGCACGCCATAATGATAAAGCTTACCAATTCGTACGGCTTTATAACCAGCTTTGCGAAAGGCTTCAGGCATGGTTACTAAATTGGGTACTAATTCACGCACGACCTTGGCATTATCAAATACTTTGGTGCGATCTGGGCGTAGCCCAGTTAAGAATGATGAACGGCTTGGATTACAAAGCGGATATTGGCAATACGCATGACTAAAACGTACGCCGCGTGCGGCTAAACTGTCGATTCCCGGCGTGTACATAAATGATTTACCATAACATCCCAGATCCGTGTTCAAATCGTCGGACACAATCAGTAAGATATTCGGTCGATCCGCTGCGGTTACTGCGACGGCGATAAGCACGAGCAATGATAGGCGCAGATTTAGGAGCGTGAGTTTAATAGAGGTAGTGGGCATAGGTATCTCCTACGGTCATGAGTCATCTGCGCTGTTGTAGAATTTTCCAGCATGGATAGTCGATGGAATAAATTGCCGTTACCTTAGTGAAACTAACATTAAAAATCTCAGCCCAATCGTTTGAATTTATCCGCCAAGCGTTGGGCATAGGCCACGTTCGCGTCGCGGGTGCGCCCAGCGTTATGTGGCGTATGGACAACATTATGACGTCCAAGTAATGGATCTTTAAGTGGGAGGGGTTCTAAATCAAAAACATCGGCGGCGAGGCTCAATTCATCGGCTAAAACGCGTCGGCGAAGGGCCTTCATATCGCAGATATTGGCCCGCGTTACTAAAACAACTAAACAACCGCGTGGTAAAGAGTCGATTAATTTCGCCGTAATTAAACCTTCGGTTTCTGCCGTCAGCGGTACAATCGGAGCAAATATTTCGGCATCACTCATTAAATGTTCGAGCTCAAATACCTGACGTGCACCAGTACGGTGAAAACAGGGTTCACTGGCGTAGGGATCCCACGCGGCGACCTCCGCACCAATGGCGTGTGCAAATGCGGCATAACGACTAGCGACATTGCCAGCACCAACGATGCGCAGACGTTTGCCTGATAATGTTCCGTTTACAAAACGCGCATCATCACCGTATTGATAACCGCGTTGTCCTGGGCGACCGACACCGTCGCTAGGCGCATAATTCCATGGCGATAAATCGCTCAAAATAGCGTGATGATTTTGCGCAATGCGTCTAAGTCCACACAGCGTGAGTCCTAGTGCATATTCAGCGACGGATTGTCCCCAATATCCCTCGTTGGTGTGCGCATAAACTTGAACGCCACGTTCGGTAAAGGTTTTGCCGATATCATGAGGTCCATGTCCTTCATAGACGGCGATTTCTTGAAGGGCGGTGAGCGCTTTGACGCAAGCAGGTGTGGTTGGTGTGCCAAGAACAATTAATCGCGTGATCGTTCGAGCATCAGTTACGCACGCATGTAATGGACGATTATCGCCAGGAAGGGTGCGAATAAATTCAACCGGTCCCTGAGCTTGCCAGAGGGCAGATAAAACATCTGCCACCCACGGCCACGATGCTTCGAACGAAGGATGCACGATAATGACGCTGCGCATGTGGGTGAATGCTGCCGTAATTTTAACCGCTTGCCAGCCTGGAGCAGGAAACGCTCAAACGAGCAGTTTACCGCGTAATTTCCGCAGTGCCGTCGATGGATCAGCAGCTGTCATGAGTGCTTCGCCGACTAAAACAGCGTCAACGCCAGCTTTTTCCAATGCCAGACAATCGTCACGCGTGTGGATACCGCTTTCGCTGACGATAACACGCTTGCCATTGATCAGTGCCGGTAACAACGAAAAGGTAGCGTTCAGGCTGACAGAAAAGTCATTTAAATTACGATTATTGACACCAATTAAATCAGCGTCCAGTTTTAATGCGAGCACCGCTTCATCCGCATTATGCACCTCGACTAAAACATCTAAGCCAATTTCACGAGCAAAACCATATAAGTCGCGCATTTGTCCCAATTCTAGACAAGCGACAATTAACAACACGGCATCGGCCCCAGCCAATCGCGCTTCGGCAATTTGTCGTTCATCAATAATAAAATCTTTACGAATCGTCGGCAACGCAACGGCTTCGTGCACCCGCTTCAGGTGATCCAGATGACCATAGAAAAATCGTTCGTCCGTCAGCACCGAACAACAATGAGCGCCACCTAACAAATACTGGTAAGCGATCACGACGGGATCGTAGTTCTGGACGAAAACGCCTTTCGAAGGGCTACCCTTTTTGCATTCAGCAATGACATGAATGGTATCGGTTGCTGGTCGTTTCAAAGCCGCACGAAAGCCACGACAAGCAGGTAAATCACGTAAAACCGAGCGATCCACCGGTGGTAACGGCGGCAATTCGGTACGTTTATGCGCGATTATTTTATCCAGAATCATGCGCGGTATGTTC
>SYDV01000361.1 GCA_005801395.1 Planctomycetia bacterium
GAATAATTCCCCGCGCGCTAAACGATTATCCGCTAATAAGGTAGAGACCTGACCAGCAGCACCGCTGGGACTGGTGCCACCAGCAAGTACATATAGCGGTACGCTGATAGCTCCTGGGCCGGTCATGGTAATATTGACAACCGTGAATTCCCCAGCGTTTTCAGGGCAAATCAAATGTAACGGACTACCAACTTGGTTGCGGCTTGGAACCGGATCTGGTGCTTCCTGGTCACTGAAAAATACGCGAGGAACTTGGGTGGTTAAATTTTTTGGCCAAAAAGAAAGGGTTATTGCGGGTGTTGAAAATCCAGCCCAATTTAAAGTAGCATAACCATTACCGGCAGGTGAATTTCCCCATTCATCGGTTGCGGGAACATTGGCTGATGGGTAATCCGCTCGCGCCATCGCCATATCGCCATAACCTAAATTAGTAGCGCGATGACGCATCATGGGGATACGATGATAGACGGTATTCCATAATTGATTTATGGCGGTGGCACCAGCCGAACTGGCAATGTCTTCAAAATAAAAGGTGTAACCAGTAATATTGCTACCGCCATTTCCAGCGCGAATACGATCATCAAAATCAGTTGCGGTAAAAAGGGCGTTACTACGTGGTTCATTGTGATTTAAATTTACCCCAGCTAGTGTGGCATCGTCAATCGCTTGCCAACCAGCATGACGAACCGCTGAAACAATAAGTCCGTTGTGTGATGAAACTGTGGCCAAAACCGTTCCGTCACATTGACCACGAAGCGCATTCAAATCAGCAAGTCGAGCGGTGTTGGTATTGGCTGAGGCCGTACTAACAGCGACATTTGATATAGGTGTCGTAGATGGTGGCGTACTACTTCCTCCACCTCCATCATCGTCTCCTCCACCACAGCTGATCATGGTCGCGAGAGAGCCGAATAACAAAACGGGTGCACCAATACGCATGGTAAACTCCATGAAGCTAAACCATAGGAGTTTGATCAACGAAGCTATGGATTTCACCAAAGCGTTACGCACGTGAGACACGCGGTGTGGGTGATAAAACAATGATTAAGGCGTGGTTGTACGCCAAGTGATCGGCTGTTTGGTGCCTTCAGCGGCCTTGCCCTGAGTGTCATTGTTGTCAGATAGGCTGACCACATAAACCGCTAAGGCGTGCAGTTCGGTGACTGATAAGACGGGTTTCCATGGAGCCATGCCTTTGGTGGGATTACCATTGGCGATGCTTTCGACGATGCGTTGCATATCAGATCCGTGTAGCCAATAGTCATCGCGTAAATTCGGTCCAACTAGTCCCTGTCCGTTAATGCCATGGCATAAGGTGCAATAGCGTAAAAATAATTGGCGGCCTTGTTCATGTAAGTTGCTATCATGAATAAGGACACGTAAAGTCGATTCGCTAACGACTTCTCGATAATTTATAACCGTTGGTGCAGCGCCAGCGCGATGCACGGCCCAAAAGAGCAAGGCAATAGTTGCAGCAGCAATGACGCCAACAGCGACGAGCGGTAACCACGAGCGATTCTCAGCCACGAATTGACCTTATTAACAACTTAGAATTGGTAAAAATAACCAGTGCCAGCGGTTGCGGCAACTTCGGTACCGTCTTTATCAATGAGACCAAGCGCAGCAAAAATTTCTAAATGATGACGGCTATCACCTGGGTTTGGTGGAATCGGTAAATTATAGAGTGCCATGTAGGATAATTCACCGCGGGCGTCATCGCTGTTTCGACCATTATGATAGGCGACGCGAGGTCCCATGTATAAGTCGTGGTTTTCTGGTAATTTTAAAAAGGTGGTGTGCCACAAAAAGGCGAAGGCGCCGGCGGGGCGATCTTGGTCGTGAACAAATAATTCTGGACGAAGGCGATATTGATCATCAATGATATCAAATTCAGCGTAAGCGCCGAATTCAAAACCACTGGTGCCAATGCTGACTTGGGGGCCATAACGAACTTCTGTCCAATCAACGCCCATTGCTGAAGTGGAGATGCTAGCAATTAAAAGGAGGGGGAAAACGTTACGCATGGAAATGGGTACCTTTGCCGGTAAGCCAGCGCACGGATTTGTGCTGACAGGACAAAGCTTAGAGCGACTCAAAATCGGCCAAGGTGATTTCACAGCGAAAGCTTGTCTGCGTTTGAGTCGTGGTTGTCGGATGGTCCCGTAAATGACCATTGCGCCGCGCAGCCAAGGACCATGGTTTCCCACCAAACGTCAGAGGACCTTTCCCATGCAGATCGACAAAAACGCTGTTGTTTCGTTCCATTACACCGTGGTAACCAGTGAAGGTGAGTCAGTCGATAAAAGCGAACAAGGCGAGCCCTTGGTCTATTTACATGGTCATGGCCATATTGTTCCTGGTCTCGAAGCGCAAATGCTGAGCAAAAAATCTGGTGATAAGTTCACCGCTAAAGTCGCAGCAAAAGATGCCTACGGCGAACACGATAAAGAACTCGATCTGCAAGTGCCGTTAGAAGTTTTCCCACCGAATGTACAGCCGCAGATTCAACCCGGCTTTCGTTTTCGTGCTGAACACCCAACGCTGCAAGGTAATGAAGTCACCTTCACCGTGCACCAAGTGGATAAACAGCACGCCTTTGTGAGCGGCAATCATCCATTGGCGGGTAAAGATTTGTCTTTTGATATTGAAGTGGTTGAGGTTCGCGCCGCGACGGCAGACGAAGTACAACACGGGCATGCCCATGGTCCCGGTGGTCATCACCACCATTAAAACGACCATCGCATCCTATCTGTGGTTTCGCAGGTCGGTCGCCACATTGGTGGCGCCCTTAGCCTACGGCTGACTTGCTACTACCTCCTCCTCACTTGGCTTAACCACGCCCCGTTCGGGGCGCCTAGCTTCGGTCGTCGGCGCCTTGCATCTGGGGTACGCTCATTGTTTTAATTTGGCGTTTTGTCGAATTTTGGAAATGAGGCGAGTCTGTATGAACTGGTTGTGTGGTGGTATGGGAGCTTGGGGGCTGCGGCTTGGAGCTTCCGGTTGGGGGTTGGGTGTTTAGTTTGAGCTCCCCGGTTTGTGGCCGGCCTTGTCTAATGACAACTAACCTGATTAGGAGCATCGCATGTTATCTTTGCGCCCCTTGTTTACTCACATTCGTTTCCAGCTGAGCGTTGCTAGCTTGGGATTATTCGCATTAGGTTTTGCTCCTTTAGCGCTTCAGGCTGCGGATAGCCATTTTGTTTATGTGAGTGGCAATACATCACAGATTCATTGCTATACCTATAATTCCGAAACTGGCGGACTGAAACCGTCGAGCGTTTCTGATGGTGGTTCTAGCCCATCATTTATGGCGTTTGCTCCGAATCATAAAACGGCTTACGCGGTTAATGAAGGTCCTGGTGGCAGCGTGTTGGCATTTAGCGTCAATGCGGAGAACGGCGCCTTAACCCGTATTAGCGGTGTTCCTACGGGTGGTAAAGGTCCCTGTCACGTTAGTGTGCATCCAAGTGGTAAATGGGTTTACGCTGCTCATTATGGCAGTGGACATTTATCAGTTATGCCAGTGGGTGCCGATGGTGCATTGTCAGAGCCAAGCGAGTTAATTTCGGCTGGGACGAAAGCGCACATGGCGATAACGGATGCTGGTGGTAATTTTTTATTCGTTCCAACCTTGGGTCTCGACCAAGTTCAGGTTTTCCGCATTGATCAAAAGACCGGAAAACTAAGCAAAAATGATCCTTCATTTATCTCGCTCCCAGAAAAAGCGGGACCGCGTCACATGGCGATCGCACCAGATCAAAAACATGCTTACGTCATTAACGAATTAGGTTGGTCATTAACCAGTTTTTCCTATGATGTTGCGAACGGAAAAACGAGTGATCCCACGACCATCCCCACGATGGCTGATTATGCCGGAAAAGGCAGCTGCGCTCATGTGATGGTATCACAAGATGGTCGTTTTGTGTATGGCTCAAATCGTGGTCATAACACCATCGTGATTTGTAAGGTTGATCCCGCGACCGGTAAGTTGACGGCGATTGGTCATGAATCAGGCAATGGTGAAATTATTACACCGCGCAATTTCAATATTGATCCAACGGGTAAATTTATGTTGGTTGCGAGTCAGGGAGCAAATTATGTAACGGTTTTTGCTATAGATCAAAAAACCGGTTTATTATCTCGTAGCAATAAAATAACCTGTGGCGATAAACCGACATTCGTCGGATTCTTACCACGTCAGTGATCGTCACATGGTGACGGAACCGTCGAACTCACCTCAGCCACGACCTGCGCTGACACCACTGAATCCGCCACGAACACCGATAAAACGTC
>SYDV01000362.1 GCA_005801395.1 Planctomycetia bacterium
AGGAGGCTGCGACCAACCATGTTGTCGCAAAGTGGCTGTATCCATTAATAAACAACCAATTATATCTGACGGCACTATCCCAGCCGCTGCTTCACGTGCTAACAACATTCTCTTGTCTACTGCTGTTAATTTCTTTTTAGTCTTGTCGGGCACTGGTAAATCAGCAAGAAGCTGCTCGACCATCGGCGTCCTCCATTTTTCATAGTCAGCCACCGATAGTGGCGCAAATAAGGGCACCTGCTCCCATCCTGGTCCCCTAGTTGTTGCTTGGGATTGTTCAGGCAAACAATTATGCCCCTCTGGATCATGTTCGAGCACGCGCACATCAACCCAACTTTCACTGCGCCCCAAATAATTCATTCGCACGGTTAATTGCTTTAACAAATCTTGCTGAGATTCTGTTAACGCGATTGGCCAGGTCACAATTAATTCGCCGTCATCGACTTGCGCCCAGGTGTCAAACACCAGTGTCGGCTTGGCGTCGGTTGGCATGTAATGACGGCTATGTGCGCCAACAACTGGTGGCAAATGATAGTGTGGTAATACTGATCCTAAGACAGTAATTAAATCACGTGCTTCATTCGGTATTGTCGTCCATTCGCAGGTAGTAAAACCCACCGACAACAATCCACGTAATAACCGCCAAGGTGCAGGCGGCCATTCCAGTTGCCCCTCATTGACATGATGCCCCCATGGCGTGGCGTGATAACGCCGACCAGGGAAACGAATCGACAGGGAGGTCATGTATTATCCTCTCCTACCTCTCCTGGCTCTCCTGCTTCGTCGGATTCATCATTCTTACCAGACACCAATTCGTCATTGTAAACCACCGTCGTCGTGGTCATCAGTGATGCATTTTTAGTAATGGATGCGGTCAATTCTTTAGTGATGTCTGGTAAACTAGGTAATGAGAATCCGCTTAGATTACTGGCAGTTACGGCTTCTGTAGCGACTTTTAGGTCACAAGCCGTACGTAAACGTAACCCACCATCGAGTAGCGCCCGTAATTTCCAAAGAGCTAACCAGATGAGCATGTGCTCTACCGATTCGCCCAGGCCATAGCCACGAATTTGAGCTAAATCAATATTTACATACAGCGTTATTCTTTCTGCGGTGAATTCATCGCGGGCAAATGGGACATTTCCAAATCCTTTTTTGGTATCTCCCGATGGATTAACATGATCATTCTTTACGCCACCAGAAGCCGCCATGCGTACCCCATCCGCCTCAATGAAGGCAGATAATGCTCGCGCTATCCGCAGTCTTCCACCAGCCAATTCTTTTTTCGCTAAAAATAATCCGTGTAAGAGTGAGCCTACATCATATTTTAAAATGGCTGACGCGAATTTTTTTCGGTCAATTGGCCCCGCATCTAATCCGCCCAATGATTTTTTCAATTGTTCAATGAATGACTTATCAGAGCTTTCTAATAAATACGGACTATTGATGCGATGGGCTTCCAATACTGTATCAGTAAAGAATTTATTTTCTTCGCCGCGTTCAACTCGCACATGCGATAAACCGGATAAGGAATCAACAAGATTTTGCTTCGCTTCATCCCATACAACTTTTTCAAGGCGATTCGCCGTGCTTTGTGCACTTTCCACCAATAGGCATTGTCCTTCTTTGGTCTGAAAGGTTGCAGCACCCAAGCCAGGAAATCCCGTGGCTTGAAAACGCTTTCCTTGCAACGGCTCCAAGGGGATGGCGAAAAGCAGGCGATGGACGCCAGCTAGATTTTTAAGATCAACGGACATGAGATAGCTCCTGAGTATATTGTGAATCGAGTTGACTGGCCAATCGCTTGGCCGTCAGTAATGAAATAGGAAAGGCAAGTGCAGCTGCCCAACGTCGCGCTGTGACTGAGTCCACCGTACCAGTTCTAATCGTTGCAGTAATGCCAGCGATGCGCAAACGACGCAGTGCCATATCAATTGCGGTATTAGCATCGCCTGCGGATAAGCGACGAAGAATAGCAGGATCAGCACCAATCAATGGTTTATGTGGCAATGCCCACGGCAACATGGCCAAACGAATAGCGATCCAGGCTTCATCCACTTGTTCCTGAGAATTAATTTTAACCACACGCCGTGCCTGTGGCGAACGTAACCATTTGTAGTGATTAATGGCCATTAATCCGCGTGCTAAACTTAATACCTGATCCAGATTCACCGCGCCATTGAGGACTGCCACCAGATCGTCTACTTCCACTCCTGCTCCACGGCATGCCTGCAATGGTATATGACGTTGGCCTGCCTGGGCCGCTTCAATTAAACGACGGCTCACTAAAGCAATCGCATCAGCAATACCATCGCGACCATGCATCACCACGCCAGGATCAGTCAGTAGACTTTGGCGCAATCCATCTGATCGCGTATGAAAGCGTGTCCCTTTCATGGGTTGGATATGTCGGCGAATACCGCCGAGCGGTTGTCCACTGCGATCATCATCACCAACTTGTAAGGCAAACGCTAATGCGAGCCGGAAGGTTGCTGAACCATCATCTGCCATCTTCGCCCAGTCTGGTCGTAATTGGGGGATTGGACCTGCCGCAAAGCCGCTGCCAGCTACCATTATTTTTTCTACTTCGCCGAGAGCAATGAGCACCGATTGCCAACGAATGGCTTCGCCTGAGTTTTGCACCAGTGAGAAAAGCATTTCTGACAATTTGCGCTCGGCTTGTTGTAGTCGAATCGGTGCGCGATCATCACGTGCATGGCGATGTAATCTCGTTAGCCAGCCAGCCAAATCATCAAGACAAGCAAGGTTTGGAGCTGGCGACTCTGGCACGAAGAAACGACCTAAGGGCACCGCTAGATTAGATTGTCCATTACGTTCAATATAACCAAAGCGTTCAAACGCATGAATACCGCGTGCAACTCCGAGGCTGACCACAGCCCGTGCAAGATCTAATGGTTCTTGTGCTAATTGTGGTCCTAGTTGAGCGCGGCCTTCAGCGAATAATTGGTGAACCTCATGTTGCGAGAGTGGCGCTGACCATAATGGCATCCACTGTTCACCACGGAATCCTTCGTCACTCGCACCAGCACTCGCATAACCGGCTGCCTGTGAACCAATTGCAAATGGGGCCGTCGCACGTACTCCGCTATGTGGGGAATTACGTTTTGTCATAGCAGCAACAAAAATCAGACACCCTTCCATCATCAGTAAATAATCAAATGGGTTCAACAACGTTTCATCTTGTCCACCAAATCCAGCCGTAAGATTTGCTCCACCTGCCCCACCTGGTGAAAATTGTCCTACTTTACCGTCTTTGCCTGTTAGGAATCCTTTAACTGTAGAGCCAAATATTGAATTCGAAATCCATTTACTTGTTTGCGGATGCGTTTTCTCTATGTCGCCTTGAAGATTGAAAACTACATTGATGCGATCCATAAACTTATTTGTAAAATCTAGTTTCCCATCATTGCCACCCGTACCGAGCAATGCCGGACACGCCGCCTGCCCCTCCGCATCAAGCACCATGGCGCAATCCATCCACTCCAATGCACCGCCACGCCAAAGTCTACGACAGGCGGGAATTAAATCGGCCTTCAACGCTTTAAATTCACGATCGGCAGCTGAAAGCAGGCGTTTATATCCGTTATAATCTTTAATGATCTCAGCTTCTTTTTTCGTGGGATGATCATTGCGTTGCGTTATTAATTCGGCGATCTCTTTCAACGTCGTTTGAGCAGTGACAATCTTATCCTGATCATTGTTATCTTCTGCTTTCTTTAGCTCTAATTTTACCTCATCGAATAGCTTTTTTATAAGATTACTTGCTGCTAATTTAGTTCGTTGTTCTTGGCTTTGAAAAGTACGGTTCGTTTTCGTCCTCGCTTTTATGGCGCGTATCAAACTATCCGCCTCTTCAATGCGACCTAGTAGTTCACGAGCAACCGCTATTGCCTTTGCATAAGGCTGTAATCGGGGTGCCTTACTATTGGCAATTGGAGTCAATGCCGGGTCATTTACTTTAAAAAAACCAGATCCTTTATTCCACGGTGAAATAAGTGGTGTGGGTTGATATTCATCCAAAAAAAATGTCATCAACGCCTGTTCATCTAGCGTCGTCGCTAATCGAAAACGATCACCTTCCCACCAACCACGTACGTTAGAATCTTTTTGCTCAGCTATCAGGCGCAATATCCCCAGTGCTTTTAGGTAGTTGGCTAGCGGCTGCGGCGTACAGCCGTCACAGTTATGGATATATATGGTCATATCGTGCGTTTTCTTTAAAGACAGGACTGAGTTATCGTTTCAAAACTATGTTTAGTGCCCAAAAAAATATAATTCATCGCATAAATACCATTTTTTCATCTAGTATTGAAACAAATCATATGCGTCCCACTCGCTCATCGACATTTTTAATTCGTGATGCACGCATATCCGCCGCACGCAAACAAGCTTCCAACCATGCCAATTTAAATGGCCCGTATTGTTGCCGCAAAGCAATGACCCGTTCCGTCCAACCGCGACCGAATCGAACATCCAAACCAACCGCGGATGGCGCTAAATCTAACGTTGATTCTGGTAACTGATGGCTCTGATTATTATTATCTAATAATGGTAATGATGGCAGTTTTTCGTGATTACGAATACCTCGAATACGCAACACTGAATCGCCAGCTTCTTGATCGGCAGGACAAGCATGCCACGTCATGCGCACTTTCCCATGATGGCTACAAACTAAGTACGCCAATAAGTCAAAATCATCGGCAGATAATGATACGATTTCTTGCTCTAAAATATTCGCTGGTGCCACTGTCGTTGGCACCAAATCGGGCGCACGACCTGCCTTCCCTAATAATTCACACCACGGTCCAAGTAAAGCCGAGTGCTCTGGTTTATGGCGACGCAAGACATCGAATAATGCCAAGGTACTAGCCAATTCGTGACGGAACCCAGCACGCCGACCGTGGGGTGGCATCGGATATAATTTTGAAACATGGACCCACGCCGTTTTTGGCGCTTTGGCTAAATCCTGACGAGCTGGAGCTTGTAACGATTTTCGTTCGTCGTTTTTAATTGAATTTTGAAAAGCTGGATGGGCCTTACCGACATCATGCCAACGACCAGCGAGATGGAGTAACGCTGCAAGTCGTTGGTCCAACATCGCTGTCATGCTTTGAGTCTCGGCTGCCACATCACCACCATGCGTGGCAATACTGCGCCATGAATAAGCCGATAATGCTTCGTCATCCTGGGAATCGTCCGTCTGCTCATCAGGTGAAACCTGACCAATTACAACGGTAACTGGTTCTGTTGCGTCTGGCGTCCAACCAGATGCTGATAAATAGCCTCCACAATTTGCTGCGACTAAAATAGTTTGCCCAGGCCAGCAATCGCGACGTTCGCAACGCCGCCAAGCACCATCAAGCCAATCCCATACCCATGCACGCATGCCTTTTAGTAAGGTGCTGCGTTTTTTATCTCCACATAACCAGTCTGCCGCTTTTAAAAACGGAACGGAACATAATGCCTCGTGCGTCGCCCGCAATTCAGATGGCGGTTGAGTATCCGGAGGAATATCCGCCCAAAATACTTGAACATCTCGTTCATCGCCGCTGCGGATAAAGCGACTAATATCAACGTCTCCACCAGACAAATCTGGCGTTGTGTCAAATAATTCATCCAGCTCACGACGCAGCAATAAATGTTGTGGTTCGTATGGGTATAATTTTTCGACTAATTCAGGATGCTGTTCTTCAAATCGTTCTAAATAGAGTGGCGCTACATCCGTAACATTAGCCAACGCTTCTCTTGCCGCTTGTAATGAATCGGCTTCGTAAGGTGCCGTTTTTTTCTCCGATAAATTAAATTCCGCTACGACTATGTTAGCTTCATGAGCATCGGCCCAGCGGGCCGCTCGACCAAATCGTTGCACTAAATTCGGCCATGGCGCTAATTCCGTCACTAAAACACGTGCGGAAATGTCAACGCCAGCTTCCACTACTTGGGTGGCTACGATAATGCGATCCACACCAGCAGCACAGGCATCACGCCGCAAAAATTTTAACCATAGTTTTCTCTCTTCGCGACGAAAACGACTATGAATCAATTCTATTTCACTCGCTGCATGTGCGTTGCGTAATGCCGTAGCAACATCCACCGCGCGATCGACCGTATTCATTACGACCAAGGTAATGCCTTCGTGACGATGGCTGGCGTGCAACTCTGCGACATGCTTGGCCATCGCTTTATGATCTTTAAATGATTCCACTGTTACTGGTTTATGAACCTGCTCCCATAAATCACCTACACGTAATTCATCAGGAATGCTTATGCGATTACGTTGTAATTCTTCGCTTCGCCTAACTGTTTCTGGACTTTTACTTAACCAAGACAATTGCATGGTCGCACTCATCCACCACGTTTTACACGGACGATTATTGGGTAAGTCTATATCATCTCGGAATGCCTGTAACTGTGCCGATGTCGCTAAACCCACATCCATTAATTGTACTTCGTCAACGACCCATAGCCCATCATGATTCAATAAACCGAATTCCATCGGCCATTTAGCGCGTCCGCTCGCGTAACCGCGATTGAGAGCACGTGATAATAACATGTCCTGCGTGCCAATCAGGATGGCCGGATGTTCCGGATACAAATGCCAATCACCCGCATCGCATCCACCCATCAAGACATGAACGCCTACTTTTTTTGCATGATCACTTTTGTCATCCCATAACAAGTCTACCGATTTCAGCCAACCTCGAATATTGGCCTCGGTCTGTTCCACTAACACCCGCATCGGTAAACAGAAAACTAAACGAATTGGCCATTTATTATTTTGCTGCACCACGCGATGCCACAACCACGGCAAAACCGTGCCTGCGGTTTTGCCAAAACCAGTGGGAATACGGATCAAGCGATTCTGACAATCGCCATCTGAACCCAAGGTGTCTTGCCAAGGGTGCGGGTCATTACCACTGATGGATGTAAAGAATTTACTAAAGTTCGTCATTGGCTTTGTTTCTCATCTGCATGGGACATTAGTGATTTAGGTTTATTCTTTAGTAAAATCGGCTCAAAATGCCCTTCGCGGAAAAAACGTACTGCGAGTAAACATCCTCTTAGTAAACTCATGCTTCAATGGGGCCACGAAGGGCGACATCAATGTAAGTAACTTAATGAGATTACAATAGAGGATGTTTATTTTCTTATTGACTTTGACGTCTGGCTTATAATCTCCGACCATGCTCGACCTGCGGATAGTTGCTTGCTCAAGGATAATGACCATACTTCTGGTCATGACTGCCACCCATTCCATCGCTGACGCCAAGGCCCACTTCACTGATTGCATCACCACGGCAGAAGCTGGTGAACGCGTGGTGCTGACGCGCCATGGAAAACCGGTGGCGGCATTGGTGTCGATGGCGGATTTAGCGTTGTTGGAAAAGGCGGCTGCCAACAGTCCGCAAGCTGGGTTGGCGGGATTAATTGGGGCGTGGGATGAAGACGAAGAATTTACTAACATCATGCAATCTGTTATCGCTTCGCGTACAGGTCCGCGTCCATTGCCTAGATGGGAGGACTGATGGCGCGCTATTTGTTTGATACCGATGCGCTGTCGTTTGTAACCGATAATCGCCTGCGATATTATCCGGATTTCGCTGAATTTCTTCAACGCATGTCGAGCGAGCAACAATTCACCTGCACCCCTGTCGTTGGAGAAATGTATGCAGGAATTCCGCATCATCGCGATCCGACTCTGATAAAAACTCGTATCGAACAAGTCTTGCAGCGCTTGACGATCTTGCCGTTGGATCGCACAGCAGCAGAAAAATTTGGCTCGTTGCGTGCACGCTTGCAAAAGAAGGGCGAAATGTTGCAAGACATGGATTTGCTGATTGCGGCTTGTGCCTTGACCAATGGTATGACGTTGGTGACGGGAAACGAAAATCACTTTTCCCGTATTCGTGAATTGCCATTGTGGGTTGTTCACCCTCGCGGCGTGCGTGAACATTCGGATAAACCGTATCAGGTCGGTAAGAAAAAGACGGTCAAGAAACGTGACTCGTAAATAGATGACGGCTCGATTTTTATTCGCGCTATGGTTTAACCAATACGTGCTCTGCCTATAATTGTGCTCGTGGCAGAAATAAAGCGTATGAGAAGTTACTGATGTCATTCCCGCACCCTATCACCTTTCCCTGTCGCAGATGCTTCGGGGTTTATTTGGAGCTGTTTAT
>SYDV01000363.1 GCA_005801395.1 Planctomycetia bacterium
AATCCCCGATTCCCCTTGGGCAAATACCCAGCATGGTTCCGCCCACATGAAAAGCCTAACCCCCAACGTTCCCCTGCCGATGAGCCGGGCAGAAATGAAGGAATGGTGGGGCTGGGACGAGCTGGACGTTTTATTGGTCAACGGCGATGCCTATGTTGATCATCCGTCCTTTGGCATTGCGTTAGTTGGTCGTTCGTTGGTCGATGCGGGTTTCCGCACGGGCATCGTTGCACAGCCGCAATGCGACGAAGACTTTTTGCTGATGGGTCGTCCGCGTTTTTTCGTGGGTGTAAGCGCAGGTAACATCGACTCGATGCTGAATCACTACACCGCAGCACGAAAACCTCGGCGACAGGATCATTATAGCCCAGGCGGCAAAGCCGGACTGCGACCTGACCGTGCGTCCATCGTTTATACCAACACGGTGCGCAAATTATTGAAGGGCATCCCCGTCGTGTTGGGCGGCGTTGAAGCCTCACTGCGCCGTCTGGCTCATTGGGATCATTGGAGCAATACCTTTCGCCGTTCGTTACTCACTGACAGTAAAGCCGATTTACTGGCTTACGGTATGGCCGAACAGCAGGTATTGGAAATAGCCCATCGTCTGCGTGGCGGCGAATCAATTAAAGAATTAAATGATATTCGCGGCACGTGTTGGATGGCAAATGATCGCGCGGCTATTCCCGATCCGTGGGCACGCGGAATGGTTGATACGCCATCCTTTGAAGCGTTGTCAACGGACACGGCCAAATTTGCCGATGGTGAACGCATTCATTTCCTTGAGCAAGATCCGCAACGTGGCCGCATCGTGGTGCAACAAACCGGTTCACGCTATGTTGTACAAAACCCACCTGCGCCGGCATTAAGCGAAGAGGCACTCGATCGTATTTACGGACTACCATATACCCGCAGCGAACACCCTGCTTATATTACCGCGGTGCCCGCATTAGAAACGGTCCGCACGACCATCGTCACGCATCGTGGTTGCGTGGCGAACTGCAATTTTTGCTCCATCGTTTATCATCAAGGTAAAGACATCCAAAATCGCAGTGTCGAATCCGTGGTTAAAGAAGCCGAAAAAATTGCCACATTACCAGGCTTTAAAGGCACCATCAGCGACGTCGGCGGCCCCAGCGCTAATATGTTTCGCATGAAGTGCGGCAAAATGCGCAAATTTGGTTCGTGTGTACATCGTGATTGTTTGTTGCCGACCCCCTGCCCCAGTTTAGAAAGCGGCGCAGCGGAAAATATTGGTGCCTTACGCCGAATTCGTGGTCTTAAAGGCGTGAAACACGTCTTTATTCAAAGTGGTATTCGCTACGATTTAGCATTACGCGATGGCGATGATTATATTAATGAAGTCGCTCAACATCACGTCAGCGGAATTATGAAAGTTGCACCTGAATCGACCGATGACGCGGTATTAGCACTCATGAACAAACCATCATTTGATGTATTTCGTCGTTTCAAAAAGCGTTTTCAATTAGCTAGTCGTCAAGCTGGGCGTAAACAATTCATGACGGAATATTTAATCGCCGGCCATCCAGGTTCATCGTTAGCCAGCATGGTTGGTACTGCTGCCGCATTGCGACACGAAGATATGCAACCGGATCAGGTGCAAGAATTCGTGCCAATTCCGATGACCATTTCCACCGCCATGTTTGTCAGCGGACTCGATCCCTTCACCATGCAGCCGATTGATGTCAGTCGTGGTGATCGCGAACGACGCATGCAAAAAGCCTTAATTCATTCGCAAAAACCTGAAAATCGCAAATTGGTAATTGAAGCGCTGCAACGGACCGGGCGCATGGAATTAGCCGACACGTTATTGCACGGTACGGATGGACCGAACCATATGCAGGATCGCGCACGACGCGGCGGTTATGTCGGACCGGCCTACATGGCTGGCGGTTCGCTCGACCAAGTCATCGACGAAGACGAAGCACGTATGGACGATCATGATGGTCACTTCCCCGAACCTGGAGTCGAAAACGTGGCCTTACCGTGCGGAACTAAGGTGCCAAAACCATTAGCCGACGCGGCAAATCGCGGTGGTTACAATGTCAGTTGGCAGGGGAAAAAGAAAACCGCTACCAACAAACCACTTCCAAAACGGAATCGCTAACTGGCAGGCTGTGATGGCCGGCGCATTACCATTGGCACAGCCGTCAACGTACCTAACCTTTTGCGCCATGCGAATCCTGCTGTTATTGATTAGTGTTCTTGGCCTATCAGCGGCAGAGCCATTTTCCTTAGAACAATTAACCGCTGCGACGAAAGATATTTCGTCGTTACGCGTTACATTTGTACAAGAAAAACATTTAGCGATTTTGGATGAGCCGGTGGTGAGTCCTGGGTTAATAGAAATCGATCGCAAACGTGAATCGGTACGTTGGGAGTTCACTGGTAAATCGGTGCTCTTATTTAGTGATGGAAAACTGCGGCGCTTCGGAGCAGAAGGCAAAGAAGAAACTGTCACCGTGAAAGACCAAGGCGTCAACAGCATGGTGTCACAGATGAAGGCCTTCTTGCATGGTGATTGGAGCGGCATGCGCGATATTTTTACCATTACGCCCGCTGCCGATGGACAACCACAACTTAATTTCGTGCCCAAAACCCCAGACTTAACCAAATATATTCATCATCTGGAAATACGTTGGCGAGTTAATTTAAGTGCTCCTGAATATATGTTATTGGTCGCTGCCGGGGATGATCGTACCGAATACCGTTTTGCCGAACCGCAGGTCGACATAACTATCCCACCTGAGCGATTTTCTCAACCGTGAATACTAATGCTGTGAACCGTCGTCAGTGGTGGATCTGGTTGTTCGTCTTCGTCGTACTTGGCGTCGTTGCAGTTAATGCTCGTTTCACCAATGACCTGCGCTCCATGTTGCCCACGAGCGATCCGCGTTTTACCCGTGAATTAGATTTCTTTACGGAACAAGGCGCGGCGCGCATTTTGGCTTTAGAAGCCTGGCCAAGTCGTGCTGATGTGGATTCTTTTTCCGTACACGAAACCTTAAATGACGTAGTTGCGGTTGTTGCCCCTTATGGCGCACATCCCTTGCGCTCAGGAACGCCAGAGGCAATAGCTAAATTAGCTAATTTATCCTACCAATGGTTACCGGAATTAACCACTGAACCGATGTTATTGGCCCTATTACCCCAGATGACGCAACCCGCATTAAGCGAACGCTTAGCAGCGCTGAAAATAAGAGCTTCTGACCCACAAGAATCTTTTATCGCAACCGTCGCTCGTAGAGATTTATTAGCGCTTAGTTCCCTTCCCGTGCAAATGATGGCGTTTGGTCCAACGGGCACGCAACAACAAGGATTAATTACCGTTCACCCAGATGGTCAACATGCGCTCATTTCATTAGAGGTCGATTTTGAACCGGCCATGATCAGCCGCACCAAGCCTTTAATGGCTGCATTGGATGCCTACACGGCTGAAGCCGCAACACGTGGAGTGCACATCGAGGTCATCGGTGGATATCGTCATTTCCGCGACAATATCAGCACGGTAACCCATGATTTATTTGCCAGCATTCCCCTGTGCACCGTGTTGATCGCCATTTTGCTGATGTCATTAATTCGAAATGTTACCGTAACTTTCGCTCTTCATATTCCTGCGATTTTCGGTATGTTGGGTGCCATCGGTGCCGTTGTGCTCAGCGGACGTTCACTGCCAGTGCCCATGCTCGGCTTTGCCGCCTGTGTGCTTGGTGTTGCGGTTGACTACGCAACGCATCGCATCGTCGCCATGCGTGCTGGTGAAGATGTTCGACGACCACTCATTTATAGTTACCTAACAACCGCTGCCGCCTTTGCTGTATTAATTACGAGTGATGTCCCTGCCATGCAATGTATTGGTTTATTAGTCATTGGTGGACTAACGATGTCGTTGTTGTCGACGATTTGGTTATTACCGACTTTGGTTCCAGTTTCATATGCCAATAGTCCCAATCGCGATCCATGGGAACCGGTCAGTGGCCGCATACTGCGCTGGTGCACGCAACATAGTCGATTAAATGTGGTGATGGCCGTCATCATAACAGCGGTGTTGTTGCCAGGGTTATGGAAAACACAATTTGTGCAGGATTTGCGTCGGCTCGATGGCAGTCGTCCAGGTGCGTGGGAAGCGCTCGATCATTTTATGACGCGTTGGGGAAAATTGGATTCCAGTGATTATTTGGTGAATCCAGGTTCAACGTTAGATGAGGCGTTAGAAAAATTAGCCTTTTCCCGTTCGCAATTAGGTCTTGCGCCATCCATGGTAGAAACGTTATTGCCGAGCGTGGCAGAACAACAACGTCGCCGAATCATATGGAATGCATTCTGGACCACCCATGGCCCGCAATTCGCCAATAATTTAGAAGCTGCCTGCCGCGAAAATAAATTCCGTTTTTCTGGATTTGCACCTTGTCTAGCGCACTACGCCGCAATTGATATTGATAAACGCAGTGACGTAACTTTTAACGCATGGGAAGGCACACCCGTGTTTTCTCGCTTATCGTCTTTTATTCAGTCTACCAAATCAGGGTGGCGTGTCGCTTCTCCAATACCGAATAATGATGACCCCCTCCTGCATCGACTAAGTATTAATAACCCAACCATTCGAGGTTACTCCGACCGAGCTGAGAGCTTAGATACCGGTGCCTGGGTTGCCATCCGTTCACGCATTGGCTTATATTTAGTCGATGTGGTACAACGTGATTTAAGCCAACGTGGCATCTTTATTGCTATCGTTTTGTTCGTCGTGGTCGCATTACTCATGCGCAATATTAACCGCACGATTGGTGTTTTATTACCACCCGTAATCGCCTTAATTTGGACCTTCGGCCTGATGGGGTGGTTCAATATAGAACTAACCCCATTCACCGTACTAGGCGCCGCTTTTGTTGGTGGCATCGGAATCGACAGTGCGATTTTTCTCGCCCAACCCCACCGTCGAGCATCCGCACTTTCACCCGTCTTGGCCGCCTCACTGACAACGGTCGTCGGTGTCTCAACCTTATTATTAGCCGATCACCCAATGATTTATTCCATCGGACAAACCTTAGTCATCGGCATGACCGCATCGCTGATTGCGTGCGTATTAATTACCCCAAGTGTTGTCCGTGAATAATTGTTTCGTTGACTGAGTTCAAACGAGGCAATCCATCTTAACGACCATCAAAACTAAACGAGAAAATGTATGGCGCTCATCTTCACCGCTCTGGCTGCAATTATGCTCATCTTCGGATCGTGGGGCCGCTTTACCCCCGCTGGAAAAGCTAAATTTGACGAAATGGCTGGCATGATCCCCTTATTCAGTTGGTATGGCGGCCTTGGCATGGCAATCCTCGCCCTCATCGCATGGGGCTATTTGCTATTTATGCGAGATGATCAACCCAAGTCTCAACCTCATAAACCAGAAGCAGA
>SYDV01000364.1 GCA_005801395.1 Planctomycetia bacterium
CGAGGAACCCAGCTAATTAGTGACAAATACGAACCTCTTTTCCCCTCTTTCGCTGAACAACCAGAGGCATTTAAGATTTTAATTGATCCTTTCGTCACTACCGGCGACGGCACAGGCATCGTTCACCTCGCCCCAGCCTATGGCGAAGATGACTACCGCGTTTGTCGCGCCGCAGGAATTGATTTAGTCGATCCGCTCGACGAAGAAGCGAAATTCACCAGCCAAGTTCCTGAATACGTCGGACAATTTTGCAAAGACGCTGATAAAGCGATTATTAAACGCCTGAAAGACGAAGGTAAACTCGTTCACCAATCTACCTTGGTGCACAGTTATCCATTTTGCGAACGCACCGACACCCCGCTCATTTACCGCGCTATCGACGCGTGGTATGTGAAGGTCGAAGACCTGCGCGAAAAAATGGCGGCCAATAATGCGCAAATTCGCTGGGTGCCAGAAAGCGTTGGTTCCAATCGTTTTGGTAATTGGCTGAAAGATGCCAAAGATTGGAATATTTCGCGCAATCGTTTCTGGGGTTCCTGTTTGCCGGTGTGGGTGAATATCGCTGATGCGAGCGATACGCTGTGTGTCGGTTCAGTCGCCGAATTAGAAAAACTGTCCGGTCAAACCATCACCGATTTACACAAACACCACCTGGATAAGGTGGTCATTATTAAGAATGGCAAAACCTACCACCGCACACCCGAAGTATTGGACTGCTGGTTTGAATCCGGCGCTATGCCGTATGCCCAGGTGCATTGGATGGGTGGAGCCGATGGCGTCTCGCCACCACCAGTATTTCCCGCACATTTTATTGCCGAAGGCCTGGATCAAACCCGTGGCTGGTTTTATACGTTGTTAGTCTTATCGACCGCGTTGTTCGACAAACCCGCATTCCAAAACGTCGTGGTCAATGGCTTAGTGTTGGCCGAAGACGGTCAGAAAATGTCGAAGTCGAAAAAGAATTATCCCGATCCGCATGTCGTGTTGGACACCTATGGTGCCGACGCGCTGCGCGCCTATTTAATTGATTCGCCTGTCGTCCGCGCCGAACCACTGAAATTCAGTGAAGCGGGACTCAAAGAAATTGTCCGCACCGTGGTGTTGCCGTATTGGAACGCCCTATCCTTTTTTACCACCTACGCCGAAGTCGATGGCTTTGATCCACGCATCGTCGCCGCGCGCAACCCCCGCGATCGCAAACCAATCGACCGCTGGGTGATTTCGGTGCTGCAATCGTTAATCCGCGATGTGAACCACGAAATGGAACATTATCGCCTCTATAATGTCGTGCCGCGTTTGGTGAAATTCATCGATCAATTAACCAACACCTATATTCGCTTAAATCGTTCGCGCTTCTGGAAATCACCCGACCACCTCGACCAAGCCGATGCCTACCACACCCTGCATCACGTATTAACCACGTTTGCTCAGGTACTCGCACCCTTCATGCCGTTCCTCACCGAAGAAGTTTATCAGCGCTTAGTCCGTCCGATTGACGACAAAGCCCCAGCCAGCGTGCATTGGTGCGATTTCCCGCAAGCCAACGCCGCATTGATTGACAGTGATTTAGAACGCGACGTCGCCATTGGCCTAACCGTTTCCAGTTTGGGACGCAAACTACGTGAAGACAGTAAATTAAAAGTCCGTCAACCGTTATCCTCTATCACCATTATTAGCCGCGACCCCATAATTCGCGCTGGCGCAGAACGATTTGCTGCCGCCATAGCCTTAGAATTAAATGTGAAACAAGTGTTATTCAGCGCCGACGAAGCCGCGTTTTGTTCGCTCAGCGTGAAACCGAATTTGAAGGTGCTCGGCAAACGCTGCGGTCAAAAATTAAAAGCCATTACCCAGGTATTAACCACCTGGTCGTTTGCTGAAGTTGCCGAATTAGAAGCCGGACGTCCCATCATCGTCGAAGGTGAAACCATTGGAGTCGATGATTTATTATTAACACGCACCCCTGTCGCCGGTGCCGTCACAGCAAGCCAAGGCGCGGTGTCTGTCGCATTAAACACCGCTCTCACTCAGAATTTAATCCTCGAAGGTTTAGCGCGCGAAATCATCAGTCTGTTACAACAAGCGCGCAAAGACGCTGGTTTAGATGTCTCCGATCGCATCAGTGTACGTTGGTCCAGCGAAGACGCCGAAGTCATCGCCGCCATCGCCACGCATCAAGCCTTTATCTGCGATGAGGTTTTAGCCACGAGCTTTATCAAAGACGCCAACGCTGAAACCAATGCTGAGATCAATAGTCGCGCTATACGCTTTGGTATAACTAAAGCTTAAAGGCTGATATATTTAAGCGTTAACAAATCGTTCTCAGACTTTCGCGCGGGTGGAATCTCCATCCGCGCCAATATCAGAGCGGCGACAGCGCAGGCGGCAGCAGCGTCCGCCGAGAAAATAATCCAGTTGGTCGACGATGCCGAGCATGATAATGATGCCACGGCCAGCACCTAAATTTCTCCGCCGACCTTGAAAAGCTCGTTGTACAGCTTCATTATTAAATCCCGCGCCTTGGTCAGTTAAATACAGATCGAAAAATTGCGTGTCGGCCCATAATTCGACTTCAATGTTCTGTTCTATACGCCCACGATTTCCGTGCATTATCGCATTTACCATCGCCTCATGAAAGGCATGCGTCAATAAATTAATTCGCCGTTGCGATAACCATTTCCAGGCCTGTAAACGGCCAACCAATAAGGAAACAGCATCGTCTCCGTGCGCAAATGCCGAAGGCACCGTTAAATGTAAATGTCGAGTGCCCAATTTTTCTGGTTGGTCAGCGACAATCGAAAGTGATTCTAATGACGTCACTTGCCTTGGCGTTGGATCAGCCATTCGATTAAATGATAAAGGCTGCGCGTTCATGATACATTCCCTGAAATTGCCGTCACCGCTGTTGCGCAATTAGGATAAATTTTCAATCGCTGATTTAACCCAGCTAGGTGAAATATTTCGCTGATCGTTTCACTGGCACCACACAAAACGAATTTTCCTCCTCGCTTAGTCATTTCCATCCACGCCATCACCAAACGACCGAGCATGGCTGACGAAATAAATTGGACATGAGATAAATCGATTACCACCTGAGAATAAGTCACCAACAATTCATTTAAGGCCACGGCAAAACGTTCAATGATGGCGGGATCAAACAAACGCGGCACCATAATTTTCACCACGTGGACCTGGCCGACGTTGCTCAGCTGAAAAAATTCCGCATGGTTTGGGCTTTTGCTTCGCCTACTGCTGGTCATGTTTTCCCCGAGAGTGCACCACGACGAGCAGGTGCTTTTTCACAAGTTATGGGCTTAGTAAGACTATTGCATCAATTTAACCGAAGCCCTATCTGAATCATTAGAACCATTTAGTCCGTTTTATATTTAAAACAGCTCGATTTATTCAAAATAGCCGAGTTCATTCATATGCAGATATCTATATTTCCGCACGATCAAAACCACCGACATGTGCGGTAAAATATTTGCTCAGCGCCTGTTCCAATGCGGCCCACGACATCCCCACTCACTTTACTAAGTGCAATGAGAAAGAGCGACTATTTCAGCCGCCGTTGGGATTCAATGGTTATGAGATGGACTACCAGAAGCGAGAGCGTCCTCAGCCAGCTTTTCGACCACTCGCTCAAATACTTCGCGCTGCACTCCACAACATTGCCCCAGAGTTGGGATTTTAAGTGCGGAATTTAAATCAATTAACCACTTCATCAGCGCCTCAGTGCCAACGGGGTCGTCGGGGTCACCGTACCACGCGAGACAAGCGCGGAAATCGTAGCAGGAAGTTCGCTTTTTTTCATGGGATATTGCTCGACCTATGGAGTTAAGAGAGCCATGCGCGAAGCGTGCGATAATCATTCTTTAAAGCCGCGATTAGTTCTGCTTTCGGCATACCTAACTTGAGGTGTTCGTGATGTTGGATGATTGGACCAGTAAACGCTTTCTTTTTCAGTTCAGTACAAAACGCGCGCGGAACACGTCCTTCCCCAAGCGGGCACCATAGCGGTTTCCCTTTGGGATCTTTATCCCAATAAAAATCTTTTATCTGCACCGCGACCCATTGTCTTTCTGTTAAACGAGCTTGCGTTGGCCACGATAATCCCCCTTCAATCATCGCTTGACCAATGTCGAAACAAATACCCATGGTTGCCGGTTCGATATCCTTCATCACCAGCCACAAATCCCACATGGTTCCACCAATATAATCCAAACCTGAATGATTTTGATACCCCCCCCTGCAATCCCAACTCGCGATTCAACGCGCTAAGTTCTTTGATCGTAGCCGTAAATTCGCTGATCGAATCTGGGATTGGACGATCTTTTTGATAATGCATGAAACCCATACGATACTGACGAATATCTAATTTCACTAACGTGCGCAGGACTTTTTCTGCCAATGGCGTCACGGCGATAATATCGGTGGTAACTAGACCAATCTTTTTTCCGCATTTTCGTAACGCTTCTACCATTTTTGGCAGATCTTCTTCTATCCGCTCTGGTCGAATATGCGTCGACTTTTCACGAATGGGACATTCGATGCCATCCCAACCGACTTCGGCGACCAATTCCGCTGTTTGATCAGGAGTAAAATCAGCGAATGGTTTACTAAAGCACCACAGTGGCGATTTCTGCACTATTGATGGAGATTCTGCTTGAGCCAACACTACCGCACTCATTGCGAGAGTGGTGGTTTGAATAAATTGACGGCGCGTCAAAGGAAATGAATTATTCATACCGTCATCTCGGTTAATTGATCAGCCTGATGGTTAACCGACAGCAATTCAAAGTGCTCCATGGCAAAGTTTTCCTTCACCCCAAAAGGTGCTTCATTGACTGAACCCAACCGCAAAGTTCCGGCATTAATTTGTAAACGTGCCGTGCCCGCAAACGGGGTATACAGATCGCCGTGATTCTTCAGAACAGCCACGCTAATATGTTCGGGAAACATGGATAATCCGCGAAAATAATGATGCCCATTGCGCTCGACCGTGGCATTACCCAATGCCGCCTGCACCGCGAGATCTTGCAGCAGCGCGACAGGACCAATATTGACCAGGTCTTCGCCACTCATGTGATAACGCTGGGTGCCAAAAATCGCGTTACGATGATTAATTAAACAACGATGCGCGACACTTTTCATGATGCCCTTACAATTTTTGTGACTGGTGCCGATGTAACCGAGCGCCAATGCCCGTGCGAGGCTGTCGATCTCAGCGTCTGATTCATCAATAATCATCGGTGGCGCATCACGCCACGCGTGTATTTTTACGATCTTTGGATCAAGCGCCACCGAACGGTAGAGCGGCTGTTCAATAAATATTAATTTCTCAAAAAAGGTCACCAAATCAGGAATACTCTGGATGCGTTCCCATAGCGCCATAAATTGAGAAAACTCACGATATTGTTCATTGCCATCCAAGGTGAAGGCGTAATTGCGCCCACAGTGTTTGGTAACGATTTTTGCAATTTGCTGCAATCTCTCCACATCTACCGACAAATCACCACGTACTTTTAACTTAAAATGATGTAAACCATAAAAAGCAATGTTATCCTCTAGCGTTTGTGGCAGCCCATCGGTGAGCACGTCCTCTGGAAGTAAATCATCCTTAGATAAAGGATCTGACAAACCAACCGTATGACGTGCGATCACGTGCGTTAATGGTTGCTCGGGTAAATAATCTCGCGGCGCGCGACCAACGAGCTCGCCATGAATCGAACCAAGGTTAATTCCTGGAATATTTTCGCGCAGCAAGGTGGATAGATTGACCCCATGTGCGCGTGCCAATGCATCTAACATGGTGCGTTCGACTATGCTCACACCAAAGTGAGCAAGCAGCGGAGGTAATCCTCGTTGTTTCGCCCAGGACATCTGTGCGCTGTAGAGCTGTCGCCAAAACTCAAAAGCCGTGCTGGGTTGAATCTCATGCGCAAAGGCCACGGCTTGTCGGATGACCAATAAAAGGTCTGCGATCTCTTCTTGTGGACCTTTGGTTGGCGATTTATCAAACCACTTGGGTAATAATCCTTCCGCCGCAATTCCGATCACAACTTGGTTACCGATCTCAAAGCTACCATGCAGAAACACATGTGGGGCCTCGGTCATGGTTGCCACCCCAAAGCGAAATGGCATGCGCGTCTTGGTGTCGGTTCGATGTAACGTGGCGCCAACGAAACGCAGGAGTGTAGGTGTCATAGGTTTTCAGTTTAGAGGGTTGGGTGGTCACTCTATTGTTCGTATAGTGGCCATTTCTACTAAATTAACGCAAGAAACTGTGCGAAATACGCAATCAATCGACGCCGCCGTCGATTTTTCGCCGTTGGAGCTTGATCCGGCCTTCCCCTTGGAAGTGATCCTAACCGGCGAACGGGACGACACTCCCATAACTAATTTGCACGTTCACGACGGCTTAGAAATCGGCTGCTGCCTAGAAGGTTCCGGCATTTTCTATGTGGGGGCCAAAATCCTGCCGTTTCGTCAAGGTGACATCACCGTTATCACCGACCGTGAGTTTCATCGTTGTCGCAGCAGTCCAGGCACACGTAGCCGGTGGGCATGGTTCTTTGTTAATCCACCCACCTTATTAGTTCCACATGCCACGCCAATACTGACCTGGGAACCACAGCGCTTTTACGGACAGACATTCAGTAATGTAATTTCTCCAATGACGCATCCGCGCATCGCTCAACTCGTTTCGCAGCTCATCAATGAAGCCAGTCAATCTGATGCCGCTGTTCGATCTAACCTGCGCGCGCTTGTGCTGCTGTTGGTGAACGAACTGCACCGACTATTTCCCAAGTCCCAAGAGGTCAGCTCATTTGACCACGGAGCAGAGACTTTAACCCGTATTACTCCCGCGTTACAGCAAATTGTTTCCTATTTTGACTCGCCATTAACCATTCCTGATCTGGCTCACAGTTGTGGTATGAGTATGCGTAATTTTCAGCTCCAGTTCACTAAATTAATGGGTATCACGCCACAGGGACATTTGCTCAATAGCCGCATTCAAGCTGCCGCTGCCGCTTTATTGGTCGATTATCAACGATCCATTACTGAAATCGCTTTTTCGTGTGGATTTAATACACTCTCATCCTTTAACCGAGCCTTTAAAACTATTTTTCACTGTAGTCCGCGCGCTTATCGCAAACAAATAGCAATGCGCGAAAAGTTATCACGGTTAACTCCGTCGCCTTAGAATATACTAAACAGGCATGTGATGATTCAACTTAACTTGAATTGAATTCCTGGGATTCCCGCCAAAATAGCTGCAACTTGGCGTTGATAACGGGCCAGAATATCTAAGGCCGCTCGTTGTCGTTTATCGGGTGCGATGAGTAACCGTTCGGCAATGACTGGCATCGCCACTTCTTGATATTGATTCAAAACCGTTGGGACATCGCTGGCATGATCGCACCAAAATACCTCGCGGTTTTCCAATTCCCCTTTCACCTTTGAACGATAACTAATGTAGACAACGTGGCGCCCTTCTTGCGTGCGAAAAACAGATATGGCATGCCAGCGGCCACCGCCCACCAACGAATTCCACAATGACGTGCCACTGACGCCATCATTCGAGATAATAAATTCTCCTACAAAGGTCACTGGCGGCTGCATGCCGCGATCAAGTGTCCATTCTCGCCAATCAGCCATAACCCAGTCCTTGCCTCGTCGCTTTCTTACAAATTAGTTGATGTGCGCAGACGTAATTCCTGTATCTGCTTGTTCAAGCCAGCAATGATTTCCTTATCATCGCTATCCGTTTGTTCTTGGCGAACTTTGGCCGCCATCACTGCTTCGCGTGCTTCACGCATCAGCGCTTCAAATTTCACCTTTTGACGTTCTTGACGTGCAATGGCCGTGGAAGCTTCCGCACGTGCCGTAGCTAAATCTTTTTCTAAAGCCGCGAGTCGCGTACGCGCTTGGTCAGCTTCGCTCTTGGTTGCCGTCAGTTGGCTTTGCAGTGTCGTTTCGCGCCGTTCAACCACTGAAATGCGTTCGCGTAAATGAATGTCGCTTTGCGTTTGTCGCGCCAAGCGTTCTTCAAATTGCGCTAATTGATGACGTTGTTCATCAATTTTTCGTTCTAATTCTGCGGCGCGTGTGCGCGCTTTTTCCGCGTCGGCAGCCGAATCAGATAAACGCTTAGTCCACACACTGGTGGATTCTTTACGTTCGAGGGCTTCTTTGGCTCCATCGCGTGCGATATCGGCTTGCGCCATACGCTTGGCTTCGGCCTGCACGCGCTCACTATCAGCGGCCAAACGTTCATTGCTTTGTTTCAATTCGCCAACCTGACGAACCGCATCATTTAAGCGCGTGGTCAATTGCGCTTCGCGTTCGCTCAATTGTTTAGTCAACGAAACATTGTCATTAGTTAATCGTTCACTCTGAGCTTGTAAGCGATCACGTTCGGCGGTTAACGATGTTATCGCGGCTTTAGCCGTATCGCGCTCCTGAACTAACTGCGCTTCTTGCGTTTTCAGGCTGTTCTGTTGCGCGACTGCCTGAGCACTAGCGCCCTGCGCCGTGGTTAATCGTTCACGCACTTGCGCTAATTCCACGGTGAGTTTTTCCGCACGTGCGACTGCTTCTGCTTCACTGCGTTTTAATTGAACGAGATCCGTTGATGCCGTGCGCGAAATTGCTTCAGCGCGCGCTTGCGATTCGGTTAATTTCGCGCGTTCACGTTCCATCTCGCTCAATTTAAGGCGAGCTTGATCGCGCTCTTGTGCTGATTGTTTCGTCGCGACGGTCAATTTATCACGTTCGCTACGCAGCGTCGAAAGTTCTTGTTCAGTAAGCGCCGCACGTTCACCTAATGCTTTGGATTCTTTTGCAAGCTTATCGAGTTGGCTGCGCACTTCTTGTTCGACCGCTTGCGTTTCGCTCAATTGTTTTTTCAGACCGCCCAGGGTTTGCTCACTTTGATTAACTGTCGCATCGTTGGTTTTACGCAATGCATCCAAACGAGCTTGCAGTTCACTGCGTTCGCGCTCCAAACGTTCGCGATCAATGCCCAATTGACGTTCACGAGCACTCGCAAATTCAACATTTGCTGCTGCTTTGGTGTGTTCGGCCGACACACGACCCAATTCGCCTTTTAATCGTGCGATTTCTGTATTCGCCGTTTCCATCTTCCCCTGCACTTCGGTGATACGTTGCTCTAAAGTGCTAATTGTTTTACGCGTGTCATTTTGTTCCTGAGTGCGACTGGTCTCGGCTTGTTTGAGCGTCGCGCTTAATTGCCCGCGTGCGGCTTCTGCTTCGACGCGCGCTTCTGTCACCGTTTTCAATTCCTTCGCATGTGTTTCGCGCAAATGCTTTAACTCAACTTCACGTTCCTGGGTCAAACGGCTACTGCTTTCATTAGCCGTACGCGACAGGTCATTTAATTGGGCCTTAGCATTTTGTAATTCGCTGGTCGTTACAGCCAATTTTTCCTGAGCGCCATGTAATTGACGGGTCA
>SYDV01000365.1 GCA_005801395.1 Planctomycetia bacterium
GGGCAAGAGTAAAAGTAGAGAGACTGTATATCGCGACCAAGGCGCGTAAGGAAGGTGGTTAGCCTGTACGAAGAAAATCTACCTTTTCTAAATTAAATACCGCCTAAGAAATCCGCGCACAAATCACCCTGCGGTTTAATATCTAATTTTTTATACTCCTTTCATCGATAACGAAACGCGCTTTCTTTGTTGGTCAATTTCCATCACGCGCACTTTCACTTGCTGCTGCACTTTAACCACATCATTAGGATCACTGACAAAATGGTCCGCCAGTTGACTGATATGCACGAGGCCGTCTTGCTTGACACCGATATCGACAAAGGCGCCAAACTTAGTGACATTGCTCACCAGTCCGGGTAAAATCATACCGACAGTTAAATCCACTAAGCTGTGCACATCCGCAAAACGGAAGTGGGTAAATTGCTGACGTGGGTCACGGCCTGGTTTGGCGAGTTCGATTAAAATGTCGCGCAGCGTAGGTTCGCCCACCTCAGCGCTAACATAACGTTTAATATCAATTTGGCGGCGTTTAATGTCATCGGTGAGCAAATCGCTGACTTGGCAATTAATATCTTTTGCCATTTGCTCGACCAAAGCATAGCGCTCAGGATGCACGGCACTGGCATCTAATGGATTCTTTCCATCGCGAATACGCAAAAAACCAGCACATTGTTCAAATACTTTGGCGCCTAGTCGCGGCACTTTTAATAATTGTTTGCGCGACGTAAAGCCACCGTGTTCTTCGCGATAGGCAATAATATTTTTTGCGATGGCTGGGCCAAGGCCGGCAATGTGCGCCAACAGTTGCTGAGAGGCTGTTCCTAATTCAACGCCAACGCTGTTGACGCAACTGCTAACCACGTGATCCAAACCTTGTTTTAATTTAGCTTGGTCAACATCGTGTTGATATTGTCCAACGCCAATGCTCTTGGCATCGGTTTTAATTAATTCGGCCAACGGATCTTGTAATCGGCGACCAATGCTGATCGCTCCGCGAACAGTGAGATCCAAGTTAGGGAATTCTTCTCGAGCAACATCACTGGCTGAATAAATGGATGCGCCACTCTCACTCACCAACACCACAGGAATATGAATGCCGGCTTTTTTCAACGTGGCTTCAACAAAAGCTTGGGTTTCACGACCTGCCGTCCCATTTCCAACCGCAACCGCTTCTGCTTTATACTCCTTAACCAGACGCACCAAGGTTATCTGAGCGCTCGTTTGGCGATTTGGCTCGTGATGATAAATAACATCATGCGCAAGAAATTGCCCGCTCGCAGACAGCGACGAACATTTACAACCGGTGCGCAAGCCTGGGTCAATGGCAAGTACCGCACGCTGACCGAAGGGACTACTCATCAGTAATTCCCGCAAATTATCAGCAAATACGTTTATGGCTTCGTCGTCAGCTCGTGTTTTAGCTGCGTTGATCGCCTCGGTCTCAAGGCTGGGAACTAATAAACGTTCGTAGCTGTCCTGAATCGCGAGGTCCAATTGCTCACGTAAAGCTGGCCCCCCTTTCAGCCAACGCCGTTGCAAAATAGTAATCGCCTGCTGGCTATCCGGACGAGCCGTTATTTTCAAAAAACCGAGTTCGCTACCGCGCAGCATCGCTAAAATCCGATGGCCAGCAGCGCGCACAAGTGGCTCTGCATAATCGCCATAGTCACGGAATCGTTGCGCTTCTTCGCTATCTTTTTTGCCGCGCGCAAAACTGGAACGCAATTCCGCTTCCCGCGCAAAGTACAAACGTAATTCGGCGCGTGTTTGCGGATCTTCAGCAAGGTGCTCAGCGATAATATCACGAGCTCCAGCCAATGCAGCTACGGTATCGGGAACTTCATCGGAAATAAAGCGGTCGAGTGCTGGCCAATTTTGGCCGGTCATTATTGCATCAGCAATTGGGCCAAGTCCCCGTTCACGTGCCTGCTGCGCTCGCGTTCGCCGCTTCACTCGATGGGGTAAATAAATATCTTCCAATACTAACATGGTGCTAGCATTGTTAATATTACGCTCCAATTCAGGTGTTAATAAACCGCGCTCTTGTAAACTTTTGAGAATAGACTCGCGCCGTTTATTCAGCTCTGCCATCTGGTCCAAAGCCGCACTAATTGCAGCTAACTGAACTTCATTTAATTCACCTGTCGCTTCCTTGCGATAACGTGCAATAAACGGAATGGTCGATCCATCTGCCAGCAACGCAGCAGTAGCTTGAATTTGTTGTGGACGCAACTTAAGCGTCTGAGCGATTGAACGAATGGAAACGTCATCAAAATCATGAGTCATAGCGCGTTTCCGATGGGATGAGGTTAGGATTTTTCTCTCTGAGAGTGACATTCACAACACGCAACCCATTGGTGGGGTGTCGAAAAAAGAAAAGACCACGCTCGGCAATGCCAAGCGTGGTCTTTTGTTCGAAACATCTCGTCGTAAAGCTAACGATTAGTCGGCTTTCACTGTACCTTCGGCTTTCTTCAATTTTTCGATCATGCTGTTCGGGACAGGCTTGTATTCGGCTGGTTCCATCGAGTACGACGCGCGGCCTTGCGACAGCGAACGTAAATCGGTGGTGTAACCGAACATTTCGGCGAGCGGAACTTCGCTACGAATGATTTTATTCACGCCACGGTCAACCGTTTCCGTAATCATGGCGCGCTTGGACTGCAAGGAACCCATGACTGAACCGGTGAATTGGTCAGGCGTTTCCACTTCGACGTTCATCCACGGTTCAAGCACTTGTACGCCTAAATTCGGGTAGGCTAAGCGAACTGCTAACGCACCAGCGGCGACGAACGCGTGTTCCGAAGAGTCAACGTCATGGAACGAACCGTCGATCAGCGACACATGCACGTTGATGACTGGGAATGGGAGTTCATAGCCACGCGCCAATTCATTACGAATACCTTCTTCAATTGGCTTAATATATTCTTTAGGCACCGAACCACCGCGAGTGGCGTTTTCAAACATAAATTCATGGCCAGCGGCTTTTTCTTCGGTGGTCAGTGGACGAATTTTCACCACGCAATCACCGTATTGGCCGCGACCGCCCGATTGCTTGACGTGTTTACCACGCACTTCAATCGCCTTGGTGATCGTTTGACGATACGATACACGTGGTTTACCAACGACCGCGTCCACTTTGTATTCATCGCGAATACGATGCGATAACACTTCCAAATGTAGCTCGCCCATGCCAGCAATAATTAATTGCGACGTTTCTGGGTCAGTCCATTTCTTAAAGGTCGGATCTTCGCGTTCCAAACGAGCCAAAGCATAAGCTAACTTTTCTTTATCAGCGTTTGATTTTGGTTCGATGGCCATCGTGATAACCGGTTTGGCAAAACTAATGCCTTCTAGAACGCCTGGTTTCTGATCACTTTGATGCACCAACGTGTCGCCAGTTTGGGTGCTCTTCAAACCTACCAAGGCACAAATATCACCGGCACTCGCGTCTTCCACTTTGGTGGAAGACAAACCGACCAATTTAACCATGCGCGCGGCACGTTCGGTACGAGATGTACCGGCAGCGATTAAAGCATCACCTTCCTTGATGACGCCTTGATAGACGCGAACGAATGACACGTCGCCCAAGGTGGGCATATTCATGATTTTGAAAACCATGGCGCGCAATGGCGCTTTCGGATCACAAATAGTAGGTAATGGGGTGGTTTTTAGCGTATCGTTGACATCGAATTGCTTGATCGCATGCGCATCTTTAGGATTAGGCAAAATATCGACCACGGAATCCAATAACATTTGGATTCCCTTATTACGCAACGCCGCGCCGCACAGCATGGGCTGTAATTTGAACGCCATACAACCTTTGAGCAAACCTTTCATGATTTGTTCATTGGTCAGAAC
>SYDV01000366.1 GCA_005801395.1 Planctomycetia bacterium
ACCGTCACCGTGCACATTATTGAGCGTCGTTTTATGACCGCAGCTATTTGGTGTCTGATTGCTGCCGCATTAAGCGCCTGCGGATTCATGCACAGTTACGTTTTCACCGCCAAAGATGTAGTCGGAGCCTTTGGCACTCCAGCTTGGTCGTACGCCATCGGTTATTTCGCTATGGCGATTATCGTCGGATCAGCCCGTTGGTTGACCGAACCAGAGCCGCTAAATCAAAGTCATTGATTCTAAATCCGTTATTAAGGCGTCGAAGTTGGCGCATCGCCAGCTTCAACTTCTGCAACAATCGCCCGCAGCTGCTGAACACAGACAAAACACCCAGAATTACAACAACGCATCCGCGTCCGATCCTCGCGCCCATCTAACAACCGCTCAATGCGCTCACGCAACACGGGCGAGTAACTCCGCTTCTTTAATGCTGCTAAAATGCGTTCCGTACGATCCATGAATGATGATCTAGCAACTCGGGGCTCGTTCAGCAAGGCAACGACAAGCGCTATTGCACGAACGAAAAAAAAAATAACCGTCTGACGTTTTGAGTTTCAACCACCCTGTTGTAGCGCCCTCTTGTCGCGACGCGCGCAGGCAGACTATGCCGTAATGAGCCAGCAACGACTACGCTTAATAGTGATCTCTCTTGCATGCATCTGCGCGTTCGGCTGGTTTCTGTGGTGGCGCAGCCCATCCGTGCAAGCAGAGCGCACGTTTACCTTGGTACGAAATGCCATTGAGAACGGTCGCGCGAATGGCGTCATGGATGCCCTGCATCCCAATTATGACTTTAATAAATCATGGCCGAATCAAATCAGTGGTGATGCTGGGGAATTAATCGGAAATGGCGCGATGCGGGTTTTGGTCATGCGTGGCCTGACGACCCTCTTTAATTTACAACAGGCAGATCCCTTCGTATTTAATTACACCATTCATTCAATCTCAGCACTCGATGATGGCACCTATGCCGTAACGGTCAGCATTACCCTGCTCACCCGCGCCGGTGAACGTCCCCTCACCTTCACTCCGCCACTCAATGGCCAACGATTTATACTCGCCCATAGCGGCTGGGGCCCAGGACTAGCCATCATTGGGCATTCAGCATTTACGGCGGCTTACTGATATTGCCATTGTCTATGAGTTACCAAATCAATTAAATTTAAAATCCGGTAAATTACGCGTGATGATAGGGCGATCCGGCTAAAATACTGGCGGCGCGATAGAGTTGTTCGATAAGTAATAAATGCGCTAATTGATGTGGAAGAGTCATCGCGCTGAGCGCGATGGTGGCTTGCGCTGTAGCTTTGCTGGGGGCGTGATGGCCATAAGCATCACCGATTAAAAAGGCGACTTCACCGTGAGCCATGGTCCATTTACGTAATAATGTGGCTAATTCTTCGCTGGTTGGGGTTTCGCCATGTTCATCTAATAATACCCGCCAACGGCTTGACGTTGGCCATAGGACTGCGTCACCCTTGGGCTCTTTTTCCTGAATGGTCAATGATCCATAACGCTGAAAACGTTTTAAAAATTCTGCTCGTAAAGCTAGGACATGGGGATCTTTAACCTTGCCATGTTGCACGACTATTAACCGCATATTAACCACATGTTAAATCAGCCACCCTATTCCTCATCACCATCGTCGCGACGGCCATTACCTTTAGCGCGACGAGCGAAATAACGATCACGGAACGCGTCACGCCAAGCCGGAAATACATCACGTTCGATCGCATCGCGCATCGCACGCATTAAGTCTTGATAGAAATGTAAATTATGAATGGTCAATAACGTTTCGCCCAACGGTTCACTAGCAAAACTCAGGTGGCGTAAATAAGCACGGCTGTAGCCACTAGCGCAAGTATAGCATTGGCATTGGGTATCGATGGCGTAGCGATCTTTACGGAATTTCTTATCTTGGATGCGCATTTTACCATCCCAACTAAACACCGTGCCTTCGCGGGCGTACCGTGTTGGGATCACGCAATCATGAATATCCATACCACAATCAACAGAGGCGACTAAATCTTCAGGTAAACCAACCCCCATTAAATAACGCACTTTATCCACCGGCATTAATGGTGCCGTCGCTTCGACCACGCGCACCATAGCCTGATGTCCTTCACCAACCGAAACGCCACCAATGGCATAGCCTGGAAGATTTAATGAAATTAATTGCTGGGTCGCTTTGGCCCGCAAATCCAATTCCATGCCACCTTGAATAATACCGAACAAATGCTGATGTTCGTCCAATTTCACCGCCATACAGCGCTTCAACCAACGAAACGTCCGTTCAACGCTTGCTTCAATATAGGTTCGGTCTGCTCGGTGATCGACACATTCATCAAATGCCATCACGATATCCGCGCCTAATCGACGTTGAATATCCATTGAACTTTCTGGCGTCAGCGTTGCTGGCGTACCATCGACATCAAAACGAAATTGGACACCCTCTTCCGTGATTTGTCGATCAGGTAAACTGAATACCTGAAAACCACCGGAATCCGTTAATATGGTTTGCGGCCAGTGCATTAATTTATGTAAGCCACCGTGACGCTCTACCAACAAAGTGCGATCGGCTAAACTCAAATGATAGGTATTTGCCAACACCACTTGCGCACCCGTCGCCGCAACTTGCTCAGGCGTCACGCATTTAACTGCCGCCTGAGTGCCTACCGGCATAAACGCCGGTGTTTCGACCACACCGTGGGCGGTAACAAAACGACCACGCCGTGCGCGGGTTTTGCCTGACGCTTGTTTGAGGAGACGAAATTGCAGACCGCCACCTGGCGTCCACGTTGGAATATCAGCATCGACCATGGTGCTATGCTCAACCATCTCGTGGATTCAGCAACCAGCGAACGCCATCACCCAACGACAACACCCGTGGAGTTTGTTCCACGGGTGTTCGTCAATTGTGAAAAATAAACTAAGAATAGCTGGGTTTATACGGCAATCGCGCCAGCGTACAGCCCACCAAGCAGCGCGTCGAATTCAGCTTCGACACTGACGGCATTGATGATGCGATTACGACTTTGTAGACCAACCCATTTTTCAAACACATGCGATTTACCGTGGGTAATTGCGTGTTGGAATTCATCTTCGGTCACTGGGATCAAGTTGATAATGCCCGAGCGTTCCGCGCGTGCGGTGCCAGCAAAACGGCTGGTGGCCTGCTTTTGTGCATCTGATTTCCTGAACGACGCGGTTGGTGGACGCGCAGGTGGTGGAATCGGGCGTGCAGGTGCAGCAGCTGGTGAAGGAGGTAAAGCCGCGACTGGCGGAGGCGCAATTGGCTTATTGGAAGTTGGTGGTGGCACCACTTTGGCTGCAGGCGCAGGAGGCGCAGCAATCATCGGTTCATCACCATGATCGATTTCAAATTCAGGTGCCAATGGTGGCTGAGCCTGTGCTGGCGGAACTGCTTTCGCTGCCGGAGGAGCAGGAATTCCGTCATCCATTTCGAATTCAGCGGCAACGCTGGGGGCCGCTGCGACCGGTTTCTTGGTCAACGTGTCTTCTGCGGCTACAACTGCATCGCCAATCGCAAATTCGCCACTGTTCTGCATGGCAGACGAAGACCGCGATGGTGGTGGTGAAGGCGGTGACTTAATTGGTTCAATTTCGAGCGGCTCCATTTCAATCGGCTCGACCGGCACGGCTTCAAAGGCTTCTGCTTTTAAACTGATCGGTTCAATAATGGCTGGCGCAATTGCTTCATCGCTCGACAGCAAGTCATCAATGTCTTGAATCTCTGGCACAATGTTATCAGCTAACGACGGTGCAGGTGCTGACGGCGCTGACGGTGCCACCATAGCCGGCATTGGACGGCTTGGAGCAACCGGTGGTGGTTGCGATGATGGTGCCACTTTGGACATCATCTGGGTAACGCTTTTCGGTTCGACATCTTGGGTGAAGGAAATACTGGTATCCTTCGCCTGTACTTGACCAGAATAATATTTTTCGATGCCTTGATTAATTTCACTGCGTGTGGCAACTACTTTTTTAATGTCGAGACCGGTTTTATTTTCCAGCACGCGAATGGTTTCCGCATCAAGCGGATTCACCATCGCCAGCGTCAGTAAACTACCTAATTTATCGACTGGAAACACGCCATAATGCGTTGCATCTTCGCGTGCAATGGTATCTAAAGCTTTCTTACGAATTTCGTATTTATCCACTTTCAAATGTGGCACCCAGCATTCCTGCGTCAGCGCATTCACCATTTGTTCTTCAGTGATAAAACCCAGTTCAACCGCAGCGACATCAATTTGTAGACCAGCGGTTTCGGCTTTGCCGCGCACTTGGCCGACTTGACCATCATCTAATAATTTTGCTTTATTCTTCAAGAAATCGAGCAAAGCCACGTCACCCGTGCGGCAAGGACCATCACTCCGACGACCAGCCTGTGCTAAACCGCCAGTAAATTCTGGTGGTTTGCTACTGCCTTGGGTGATTGGATCTTTCCCCTTCGGACGCGGTGGTGCTGAAATTATTTCTGGCACGGATAATGGCGCAGAGTCAGTTTGTTTCATCACACGATCAGAAACAGGACGCGCAGGCGCTGGCGGTTGCGGTGGACGTGGTGCGTTTTGTTTTACGACAACAGCCGTTTTATTACTCGTCGGCGCTTCTGACGCTGGAGACGCAGCAGGTTTCCCACCTGGCGCAACAATGCGACGACTCTTGCGTGGAGAGGACGACGTACCTTCGTTACTCTCTTCTTTGTCTTTGTTCTTGTCTTTTTTACCGCCGAATAATCCCATGTATCCCCCGATTATAACGATGTCTGAATGCCCATCGTTTCCACGATTTCGTGGCAGGGCACATCCTGGTAGATGCACTTGCTCATAACAGCAGCAAACCTCTATGTTTGGCAGTGCTAGGTACAATTCCGTATCACACTCAACCTCCCTTGCAGAGACTGGTTGCAACGCTTGGTACTCGCGTTCGCAACCCAAGGGGACATCCTCCGGACTCTCATCAATATACAGGCGAACATGAACTGATGTCCTTGATCGGGAGAGATCGTACCATCAGTTCACAAAGCCGGACGGCCCATCCGACCGGTTAGCCAGCAGATCAGGAGTTTCCATGGCGGTTCTTAATTTCGATATCAAAACGGTCACACTACCGAGCGGTGAAGAATCAAAGGCCGTGTTCCTAACGGGATCAATTGATGCGAGTACGAATCAAACATTTGAGGGGCGGTTAACCGATATCCTCAACGCTGGTACCAATAATGTCATGTTGGTGCTTACGAATGTGAAATACATCAACTCGACGGGTTTAGGAACCATCGTCAAATGTGTTGATAATTTCCGCGAAAAAAATGGCGACATCAAATTAGTCGGCGTGCCAACCAAGGTCATCGCGTTGTTCGAAATGTTAGGCCTGTTAGCCTTGTTCGAAACCCACGAAACCATTGAAGCCGCCGTTGCCAGTTTTGGCAAAAAAGCCGCCAAGGCCGCTGCTGCTCCATCCGTCAAATTTCCTATTCAATTTAAGCACCCTATCACCGGTATGGGCCTTAACGTCAGCCAACCAGGGCGCTTCAAAGATCCTCGCAGCGGCGATTATTTCAGCATTGATCAAAACGGCACCATCGAATTCTACGAAATGTCGAAAGTCAAAATGATCGAAGCAAAATTACCATGCGACATGGATTTTGCTGCCGGCATTCAAACCTTAGCCGCCAGTTTAGCCGCGCGCTTGAAGCTGCCAGCGGAACTCTCGACATCGGTGCAAAAAGGTGTCTTCGATGCCAGCGCGATGATTCGCGGCAATGCCAAAGACGCGAACGAAACCTGCAACGTCTTGTTAGTTGGCGATCAAGATAAATTACAAATCGGTATCGTCGGTTATGGCAATGCGCTCAACATTAAACCTGATGATCCTGGCTTAAAAGCACTGGAATCCAGCATGGATGAAGTCAAACACACCGTGCTGCCTACTCGCGGCTTTTTGCTAACTTTGGTTAAGCGCATCAAGAAATAACTGGGTCGTCTCGCATTTAGCGTTGTGATCATAAGACCTCGGCAATCGCCGAGGTCTTATGCTTTAATCTCTCAGGTAATGTTAGGAATTATTCAATATGGAACCGCCATCTGATGTTGATTTTATGCGTATGGCTTTGCAAGAAGCACGCGCAGCATCTGATGAGGGCGAAGTACCAGTTGGTGCCATCATCGTCCATGAAGGTCGCGTAATTGGACGGGGACATAATGCCTGTGAACGGCTACAGGACGCCACCGCGCATGCGGAAATTGTTGCGATTACCGCCGCATCGCAGGCCCTGGGATCATGGCGACTCGAAGCGTGTACGCTGTATGTAACATTAGAGCCGTGTCCGATGTGCATGGGCGCCTGTCTCAACGCACGCGTACCACGAGTGGTTTATGGCGCCTTTGAACCCAAAGCCGGCGCCTGTGGCAGCGTCGTCGATTTGCGCGCGCCACCTGGATACAACCACCGCATTGAAGCCACTAGCGGTGTTCTTGGCAGTGAATCCGCCATGTTGCTCAAGTCATTTTTTCGCGCCTTACGCGAACGTGATTAAAAAACCTAAAAACATGGGAAAACAACGTTGATTGGGAAGAAATTAACCGCGCATGACACCGCGCACACAGAGAGAGGAATGCATTTCCTCTGTGCGCTCGGTGTCATCTGTGGTTAATTTCTGACTAAGA